>JANNQH010000900.1:0-7670 GCA_031400655.1 Deltaproteobacteria bacterium
GACTGGATCTACGGCACGAACGGGAAATACCTCCGCGAGCTCGTCGCCTACTGGCAAGACGGCTACGACTGGCGCGCGCAGGAGAGTGCGATGAATGCCCTGCCGCAGTTCCGCGTCGAAATCGAAGGCATCCCGATCCACTACATGCACGTGAAGGGCAAGGGGCGCCGCACCCGCCCCCTGCTCCTGACCCACGGCTGGCCCTGGACCTTCTGGGATTTCAAGAAGGTGATCGGCCCGCTGACCGATCCCGCTGCTCACGGCGGCGATCCGGACGACGCCTTCGACGTCATCGTCCCGTCGCTCCCGGGCTTCGGCTTCTCGACGCCGCTCACGATGACCGGCATCAACTGGTGGCGGACCTCGGATCTCTGGGTCAAGCTGATGCGCGACGTGCTAGGCCACGTGAAGTTCTGCGCCCACGGCGGCGACTGGGGCGCCCTCGTCACGCTCCAGCTCGGCCACCGCTACCCCGACCGCGTCCACGGCGTCCATATCACCGGCATTGCGCCCCTCGAATTCTTCTCCGGCGACCGCCCCTGGTCGATCGGCGGCAGCCTCGACACGATCGTCCAGGGCACCGGTGAAAAGCAGGCCCTGCTGGCCTGGGAGCGAAAATTCGCGAGCCACGTCGCGGTGCAACATCTCGACCCCCAGACCCTCGCCTGGGCGATGCACGATTCGCCGCTGGGCCTCTGTGCCTGGATCCTCGAGCGCAGGCGCAGCTGGGGCGACACCCACGGCAACGTCGAGAGCCGCTTCACGAAGGACGAGCTCCTGACCACAATGATGATCTACTGGCTTACCGACAGCTTCGTCACCTCGGTCCGCTATTACGCCGAGGCGGGCCGCAACCCCTGGAAGCCCGACCACACGAGCACGCCGGTCGTCTCGGCCCCCACCGGCATCACCCTCTTCAAGCCCGACATGGCCCCCGGCGACATGAGCTGGAGCGAGACCTACTACAACCGCGTCTTCTTCCGGGTGCACGAGAACGGGGGCCACTTCGCGCCGGCGGAGGAGCCTGCGGTGCTCGTGAACGATCTGCGGGACATGTTTCGGGCGTATCGTTAGGCGCGAAATGAGCGGGCCGAGACCAAGGAGCACTCCATGCAGGATCTACTGGGCCTGGCCGGCCAGACGGCCATCGTCGTGGGCGCGGGCCGCGGCTCCGGCCGCGCGATCGCGACGCTCTTTGCCCGGGTGGGCATGCACGTCGCCGTCGTCGACCAGGACCACGAAGCGGCCGAGGAGACTGCTCGCGAAGTCGAGTCCCACGGCGTCCGCGGCCTCGCCCTTGCGGCAAACGCCATCGTCGCCACCGACATCGATCGCGCCGTCGTCGCCGCGCGCGAGGCCCTCGGCCCGATCCGGGTCGGTGTCAACAACGTCGGCAATTTCGGATCCCATCCGTCGTCTCCCGTCCTCGAGCACGATTGGGATTTCTGGCAGACGGCGATCGACCAGAATCTCCGCTCGAGCTTCAACGTCTCCCGCGCCGTCGCGCGCCAGATGATCGACGACCAGGTTCACGGCGCGCTCGTCTTCATCGCCTCGCTCGCGGGCCTGCGCGGCTCGCCGAACCTGGCGCCCTACGGTGCCGTCAAGGCGGGCGTCATCCAGTTCACCCAGACCCTCGCCCTCGAATTCGCGCCACACGGGATCCGGGTCAACTGCGTCGGCCCGACGGCGATCGACGGGCCGATGCTGCGGGAGCGGCTCTCGGAAGAGTCGATCGCACAGCGGGTCGCGTCGATTCCGCTCGGACGGATCGCATCGCCGGAGGACATCGGGCGCGCGGTTCTCATGCTCGCGAGCGATCTGGCGGGATTCGTGACGGGTCAGACGCTGATGTGCGATGGGGGCGTCAGCTGCACCAGCCAGAGGCCGTCGATGAAGCCGGGGGAAGCGCGAGTTCGCTGATACGGGTCCGGGATTCGATTCGTCGCGCCACGCTGGCCGCGGAAAAGGCATGGTAGGATTCAAGCTACTGACCGCGGATGACCGTCCGTTGCCCGCGTAAATGAGGTTCGAGAATCACGTATGTTGTCTCACATCAGTAAGAAAATCGTTCTCCTCGCGCTCGGCGTAAGCTCCCTTCTGGTGTCGTGCCGCGATGCGGCCGCGCCGCCGACGGGCCAGGGCCTCTATCTCCAGCACTGCGCGTCTTGCCACGGCGAATCAGGCGACGGGACGGGCCCCTTAGCTGAATCTTTGCGGCGCGCACCGTCCGACCTTCGACTGATCGCACAGCGAAACAACGGACAATTCGACGAGGCCTATGTAATGAGCATGATCGACGGGCGGCGTACGGTCGCAGAGCATGGCCCCAGGGACATGCCTGTCTGGGGAGCTGTGTTCGAAGAGAAAGAGCGACCTGGGAAATACACGGCCTACATTTCGCTTCTGCACTCCCGAGCGCTCACTGACTACCTCCATTCGATTCAGAAGTGACGCGTACCGGAAAGAACCTCGGATTCGCCACGACGAATCGGTGGATCGACCTTGAAACAAGGGAGTCCGCTCCTCGCTTGGCTGAGCGGTAGCCCAGCAGCACGACGATCGATGCTCCGATCGCATTGACGATGAGATCCTCCATCGTGTCGACCAGGCCGGAGGAGTCGCCATACGTCGGCTTCTGCATCGTCGTCCCGAAAAACTGATCCACGCCGAACTCGAAGATCTCCCATGCCGCTCCCGCGGTCACCGCAAAGCAGAAGGCGAAGAGTGCCAGGAAGCGCGGACGCATGTGGAGCTCGATCCGAGGCGTCGCATTCAGAACGTAGACGAGAAGGAATCCGAGGACGCCCAGCAGTCCGCCCGAAGTGCCGTGCAGCAAGATGTCCCACCACCAGAATCGACCGTAGTAGTCCCGGGTCTCGCCGAGGAACACGGACGCGAACACGAACCCGATCGTCATGAGCTCGAGCTCGGGGGGTACAAAGAGGTCGAGTCCACGGGCGAGGAAGCTCGGCAGGAACGTGACGATCACGATGAAGAAGACGAGGGCCGCATTCAGCCACTGCGCCTCGTAGATCTCGACGACGAGTCCGACGGCCAGAATTACCTGCAATCCGAGCTTGATGCGTCGATGGAGCACTGGCACTCGACTCCTTGGGCGTGAGAACCATCTGGGAGCTGGCGTCTGCGAGCGACATCCAAGCTCCTCATGAATCACCGGCGCATGCCGCGCTGACGCGTTGAGCATCCTCGTGTTCGGAAGCCGACTACGCTGAACGAGAACAAGCACCCACCGAACGGCACCTCTGGATGGATGAGCACGCCGTGACCATGATCTGAACCCTTGCCCTCTTCTCCTGCCCCGGAGTTCGCTCGTCGAGGTGTTTGCGGTAGCGCTTGATCGCAATCGTCACGGTGACCGCAAAGAAGACCATCCCAGGAAACGAAACGCCCCGGTCCTATCGATAAACTTCGCGGCGGTGCCCAACCTTGACGATTTCCACGACTCGCCGCACGTCGTCCACGGAGTACACGATCCGGTAGGCCCCCTGGCGAATGCGATAGCGCTCCTCCGCGCCGGCCAGCTTCTGACTACCGTTCGGGCGCGGAGACCGAGCAAGTCCTTGGATGCGTGCGACGACTCGTACGCGAATCGCACGAGGCTCGACGGCCTCGAGCTCCTTCACGGCGGACGTCTTGATCCGAACGCTATAGCTTGCCACGTCGCCTGAGAGCCTTGACGACGTTCTCGAAAACCAGACTGCGTTCTCGGGAGCGCTTCTTGAACGCCGCAAGATCATCGGCGTCTTCGGCCAGGCTTAGCCGAACTGCCTCGCTCACGAGATCCGAGACCGAGCGGTCGGAGGCAGCAGCCTTGAGCCTCAAGGCTCGATGGACTTCCGCAGGCAGATAGATCGTCGCTCGCTTGGGGACTGCACCCATAGCCCGCAAGCTAGCGTCATGACGTTAAAGCGTCAAAGCCTTTGATCCGAATGTGACTATCTCCAACATTCCTCAAAAAACTAGTCGAGTCGCTTCCGGAACCGCTTGATCGCGATCGTCACGGTGACGGCGAAGAAGAGCATCAACGGCCAGAGCTCGCCCTTCACGTCGGCGAGGCTCGCACCGCGCAGGATCAGCCCGCGCACGAGCCGCACGAAATGGGTCAGCGGCATGATTTCCGCGAAGATCTGCGCGGGCCGCGGCATTCCGTCGAACGGAAACATGAAGCCACTCATCAGGATCTGGGGCAGGAACGTCATGAAGGTCAGCTGGAAGGCTTGCATCTGGGTCGACACGAGCGTCGAAAAGAGCAGCCCGAGCGAGAGCGCCGACGCGACGAACACGAGCGCGGCCACATAGAGCTCGAAGAGATTGCCGACGATGGGTACGTCGAACACGAAGCGACCAATCCCGAGGATCAAGGTCGTCTGCACCATCCCGATCGCGACGAACGGCAGGATCTTCCCGAGCATCAACTCGGTCGTGCGCACCGGCGTGTTGATCAGCAGCTCGAGATTCCCGCGCTCGCGCTCGCGCACGATCGCCGTCGCCGTGAAGAGCACCATCGTCATCGTCAGGATCACGCCGATCAGCGCCGGCACGATCTGGACCGCTGAGCGCCGCTCCGGGTTGTAGAAGGCGCGGGGCTCGAAGCTCGACTTCGAGACCGGATCCGCCGACAGCGCGCGCACGGCGATCGGAAAATTCGCGAGACCGCGCGCCGCCATGCTGACCGCGGGGTCCGAGCCGTCGATCAGAAGCTGTGCCGGCGCGCGATCGCGCAGCGCCAGACGCCTTTCGAAATCCCGGGGAATCGCGATCCCGACGGCGATCTTGCCGTCGCGCAGGAGCTCTTCGAGAGCTCGCGGAGTGTCGACGCGGGTGACGATATCGATGACTTGGCTCGCCTCCGCATCGTCGACGAGCCGTCGCGAGAGCTGGGTATTCGCCTCGTCGGCGACGCCCGCGCGCAGGTGGCGCACGTCGGTATTGATCGCATAGCCGAAGAGCATCAGCTGGATCACTGGCAGCCCGACGATCATGCCTGCCGTGAATCGGTCACGCCTCAGCTGGCGCACTTCCTTCGTCGCGATCGCGAGGGTACGGCGCCAGAAATTCATGCGGCCACCTCGCGCCCACGCGTCGCCGAGACGAATACGTCTTCGAGGCTCGGGGAGGCCGCGTGGGCGCGGGCCACGACGTTCGCCGCATCGAGTGCCTTCTGGATCGCGGAAGCCGGCTCCGGAATGTCGCTGAGCACACGCAGCCGCGTCCCCAGCTGGGCCACGCTCACAACGAAGGGGAGCGCTTCGATCACCGCGCGGCCCGCGCGAAGCTGCTCGCCCTCGATCTCCACCACGTATCCGGCGAGCGCATCCATCAACGCCCGCGGCGCTCCGCCGGCGACCAGCACGCCGCGGTCGAGGATCGCGAGGGCATGGCAGCGCTCGGCCTCGTCCATGTAATGCGTCGAGACGAGGATCGTCGTGCCGCCGTCCACCAGCCGAAACAGCGACTCCCAGAAATCGCGCCGGCTCTCTGGATCGACGGCGCTCGTCGGCTCGTCGAGAAAGAGCAGATCCGGCCGGTGGATCACCGCCCCCGCGAGCGCGAGGCGCTGCTTCTGGCCACCGCTGAGCGTCCCCGCCAACCGACCACGCAGCTTCGCAAGCCGGTATTCCTCGCAGACCTCCGCGATCCGCGACTTCACCTCGCCCCGCGGCAGCGCATACACCTCGGCCAGGAAATCGAGATTCTCTTCGACCGACAGGTCTTCGTAGAGCGAGAACTTCTGCGTCATGTAGCCGATCCGCTCACGCAGCGCGGCCGCTTCCCGGGGCACCTCGAGTCCGAGCACGAGGGCGTCGCCGGCGCTCGGTGCCAGCAGCCCGCAGAGCATCCGGATCGTCGTCGTCTTGCCCGATCCGTTCGGCCCGAGGAATCCATAGATCTGGGCGCGGGGGATCTCGAGCGTCAATCCATCGACGGCCGTATTCGCGCCGAAGCGGCGCGTCAGGCCGCGGGCGGCGATCGCCAGCCCCGTGCTCACCGCGTCGGCCCGACATCGGCATGCGCCGGGGCGTCGGCCGGGACGTGGTCCGGGGGTTGGGCGTCGAACTCGACCTCGACGGGCAGGCCGCTCGGCAGACCGCGAGCGTGCTCTCCCGTGAGATCGATCTCGGCGACATAGCTGAGGCGCCCCCGATCGTGTTTCGTGAGGGCGTAGTAGGGCGTGAAGGCCGCGTCCTGCGAGATGCTGCGCACGCGCCCCGGCTGCTCGCCGTCGACGCCCTCGATGCGGACACGCGCCGTGCTCCCGGGCGCGAGGCGCGCGCGCAGCGCCGTCGGGACATGGACGCGGGCATAGGGCGGACCGTCCGCCAACAGGACCGCGACGACACCGCCCGCCGGCGGCCGCTCGCCCAGCTCATAGGGCAACGCATCGACGATGCCCGGACGCGGCGCGCGAACCTCGAGGCGCTGCTCGCGCAGCTCGGCATCGAGGGCCGTCGCCTGCGCCTCTCCGAGCTGGGCTCGGGCCTGGGCCACCTGCTCCGAGCGCGTACCCGCAAGCAGCTCATCGAGGGCGGCCTTCGCTGCGTCGCGCTCCGAGCGCGCGAGCGAAAGTGCGCGCTCGCGCCGATCCGAGAGCTCGTCGGAGATCGTGCCCGCAGCGTGGAGCTCTTTCGCGCGCCGGTCCTCGCTCCTCGCCGTCGCGAACGAATCGCTCGCGCCCGCGAGCCGCGCGCGGGCCTGGGCGATCTGCTCGCTGCGCGGGCCGCGTTCGGCCTCCTCGAGGCGCGCCTCCGCCATGGCCGCCCGCTGCGAGAGCGCTTCGTGCTGGGCCTTCAAGCGCTCCGGCGCGAGTCGCACGATCAACGCACCCACCGCGACCGCCTCACCCTCGCGCACGAGAATCTCCGCGATCGGCTCGTTCGCCTCGGCGACGAGCTCGATGCGATCCCGCTCGAGCGTCCCGACGGCGATCTCGAGATCGTTTCCGCAGGCCAGCGAAGTCGTACCGACGGCGATCGCGACGAGCAGAAAAAATGAAGCCTTCATGCGCGCACTCCGTCGAGAACCAGGCGTTTCGTGTGCACCGCAAGCCGCCTCCGAAACCCGGCGTCGAAGTCAATCCCGAGCACGCGCTCGATCACCGGCTGGGCCGTGAAGGGAAACACCGCGAGGGCGACCAGGGACGTGAAGCCCAGATCGACGTCGAGATCCATGCGCAGTCGCCCCGCCTTGATCTCCTCGCGCAGTGCCCCGCGCAGCAGCAGCGACATCGGGCGCGCATAGCCCTCGATGAATCGATCTCGGAACGGCGCGCCATCGCTCAAGACCTCACGCAGCACGAGCCGCGCAATCCAGGGCGTCGCGCCGAGCGTCTCATGGGCGATGTCGAAGAAGAGCTCGAGCACACTCCCCTCGCCGATCGCGCCGACCTCAGCGCGCGCAGCGAGCGCGCTCCGGACGCGTTCGAGCACGCTCGCGAGGGTCTCGTCGAGGAGCGCCGCGAAGAGGCCGCTCTTGTCGCCGAAGTAGTAGTGGACCATCGCGGCGGTCGTGCCCGCGCGCTTCGCGACGTCGCGCAGGGAGACGGATTCGTAGCCGCGGGCGCTGAAGGCGGCAGCGGCGGCGGTGAGTAGATCGGCGCGCACGTCGGCAGCCGTCGCCCGCACGCGGGGTCGGCCGACACGGCGGGG
>JANNQH010000901.1:0-3893 GCA_031400655.1 Deltaproteobacteria bacterium
CAGGCGGGGGCGCAGCGCGTCGACGACCCCGGTGTACTCGGCGTCGACGAGCACCGCGCTGACACCGGCGTGGTTCAGGATGTACTCGTGGTCCGCCGCGACGAGGCGGTAGTTGAGGGGAACCAGCACGAGGCCCGCCTGGGCCGTCGCGAAGAAGCTCTCGAAATAAAAATGCGAGTTCGGGCTCAGCATGCAGACGCGGTCGCCAGGCGAGAGGCCGAGCTCGAGCAGCGCGTTCGAGAAGCGATCGATGCGGTCTTCCAGCTCGCGGTAGAGATATCGGCGGGGTCCGTCGACCAGCCCCAGCTTCGTCGGATAATGGCGAGCGGCGCGCCGGAAGAAGTCTGAGACGAGCAGCGGGACTTCCATTGGGGAGCGGGTCCTCTCGAGCGGCTGGTTTGGGATCTGCCGGAGCTGGCGCCAGTGTAATCGCACGCGCTGGATCGGGGGAGGCCTTCGCATTGCCGGCGAGGTTCGCGGCCGGAGCGGGCTGCTAATGTCCTGGCCGATCGCACGGTCGCGGCGCGGGAAGCGGGCGATCACTCGAGATCGGGGCTGGCGTAAAGCACGAAGGATCGTCGCGGAGGCGATCACGAGGGGAGACGACGTGGGCGGGCGCGTGTGGGATGAGCGAGACGAGGCGCTTCGATTGATGGCGAGCAAGGCCGAGGACAAGCCGCCGCGGGACGAGGGCATGGGGCTGCGCATGCTGAAGACGCGCACCGTGCTCGTCACGGGCCCCGTCGACGACAAGCTGGCCGAGCGCACGATCGAGAAGCTCCTGATCCTCGAGGCCGAGAATCACGATCCGATCCGCGTCCTGATCACCTCCCAGGGCGGTCACGTCGATTCGGGCATGGCGATCCACGACATGCTGCGCTTCATCGAGTCCCCGGTCGTCACGATCGGTGTCGGCTGGGTGGCGAGCATCGCCGTCCCGATCTTGTTCGGAGCGTCCCGCGAGTCGCGCTATTCGCTGCCGCACACCCGCTTCCTGCTCCATCAACCCTCCGGCGGAGCGGGCGGCCAGGCGACCGACATTCGCATCGAAGCCGAGGAGATCCTGAAGGTGCGAGAGCGACTGAACGCCCTGATCGCCGAGGAGACGGGGCAATCGGTCGAGCGCGTAACGAAGGATTGCGATCGCAATTTCTGGATGGACGCGCAGCAGGCCCGGGAGTACGGGCTCGTCGGCCGGGTCGTCACGCGCGTCGGCGACATCGCCTAGCGCCCGCGGCGATCAGCCTCCGCGATAAGAAGCGCCTAGAGCGTAAAGCTCTCGCCGCAGCCGCAGGTCTCGGAGGCCTTGGGATTCTCGATCTTGAAGCCCGCGTCGTTGAGCGCATCGGAATAGTCGATTCGCACACCTTCGAGATAGGGGGCGCTTTCCGGATCGACCACGACGCGCAGGCCGTCGAATTCGAGTTGGTCGTCGTCCGGTCGTTGCTCGCGATCGAAGAGGAGCTCGTAGCGCATCCCGCTACAGCCCCCGTTGCGCACGGCGACCCGCAGCGCGCCACCGGGCTGATCGCTGGTCGCGAGCAGGCCCTTGGCCTTCCGGGTGGCGGCTTCCGTCAGCTCGAGCTGGACCATGACTCTCCTTCGCTCACTGGCCGTCGACCGGCGGGATGACCGGAGCCTGCGCCCGGATCAGCCCGGGGCAAGTGCAACTCGGCTCTTTCCGGGGGGCCCCGGGCCGATTCATCGCGGGCAGCCTACGATACGATACGGCGCGGTCAAGCGGACCGGGCCGTGTGCCCACCCCATTCGAGTCGCGCCATTGGGTTCCAGTGTGTACGAGAAGCCTGCCTCTCGACGATCGGATGGACTTTCGGATCGGCTGGGCCGTCCGCTTCGGGATCTGCGGATCTCGGTGACGGATCGCTGTAATTTTCGGTGCCCCTACTGCATGCCGGCCGAGGTCTTCGGCGAGAAGTACGCGTTCCTCCCGCGCGACCAGATCCTGTCCTTCGAGGAGATCGAGCGGCTCGTCCGGCTTTTTGTCGGCTTTGGTGTGGAGAAGATCCGGATCACCGGCGGTGAGCCCCTGCTGCGCCACGGCCTCGACGAGCTCGTCGGCCGGCTCGTGGCCCTGAGCCCGGATCTCGACGTCGCGATCACGACGAACGGGAGCCTGCTCCCGCGCTTCGCCGAGGGTCTCGCGCGAGCCGGTCTGCGCCGGATCACGGTCTCCCTCGACAGCCTCGATCCGGCGATCTTCCACCGCATGAGCGGCGAGCGCTTCTCGGTCGATCGCGTGCTCGAGGGCATTGCCGCGGCGGAGGCCGCCGGCTTCCAGCGGCTCAAGCTCAACTGCGTCGTGCAGCGCGGGGTGAACGACCATGGACTCGTCGACCTGGCCCGCCATTTTCACGGCAGCGGCCACATCGTTCGCTTCATCGAGTTCATGGACGTGGGGACGCGCAACCAGTGGAGCATGGAAGAGGTCGTGACGGGCGCGGAGATCGTCGAGCGGATCGGGGCGGAGCTGCCCCTCGAGCCGATCGACCCGAACTATCGGGGCGAGGTGGCGGCGCGCTGGCGTTATGTCGATGGCGGCGGTGAAATCGGTGTGATCACGAGCGTTTCCCAGCCCTTCTGCGGCGCCTGCACCCGGGCTCGGCTCACGACCGAGGGCTCGCTCGTCACGTGTCTTTTTGCGACCGGCGGTGTCGATTTGCGAACGGCGCTGCGCGACGGTTCGAGCGACGACGTGCTGCGCGGGCGGATCGCCGCGACCTGGAGCGACCGCCGCGATCGCTACAGCGAGGAGCGATCTCAGCTGCTCCAGATCGAGGGCGCCGATTCGCTTCGGCGCGAGCGGGTCGAGATGTACCAGGTCGGCGGCTGAGCGGACGCGTCGCTCGCGCGGCTGGGCCGAGCAGAACGGATGGCCGGGTGAACCGGCAGGGAGGCGCGATGGGCGCGGAATCCGGGGCACGCCCGCGTACGCAGGAATCGGCGGGGGCAGGGCGCGTGCTGGCGGTGAAGTTGCCCGAGCAGGTGACCTTCGTCGAGGTGCCCAGCGAGGGCGACTACGATCGGGAGAAGGCCGCGGCCGCCGATATCGTCGTCTACAACGCGAGGGGATCGCGGCCCCCGCTGATCACCATCCGGACCTGGTCGAAGGAAGGGGAGCATTTTCGCGCGGTCGCCCGCGCCCTCGGTCCGGACCAGCCGATCTACTCGCTGGCTCCGCCCGATTTCGCGACCCTCGAGGAGTACCCGCGCACGACGGGCGAGTGGGTCGAGCTGCTGCTGCCGCTCGTGCGCCGGCTGGATCTCCGGGGAGAGCTGCTGCTTGCCGGCTGGTCGTTCGGGGGCGTGATGGCGCTCGAGCTCGCGGAACGCCTCGCCGCCGAGGGAGCGCGCATCGCCCTCGTGCTGATGATCGATACGCGCAAGCCCAAATCCCGACCCGAGACGAAGCCCGGTGTTCGAATGCCGGTGCGGCTGCGGAAATTCGCCCGACAGCTGCTCGCGTACAGCGAGCTCGAGACCCGCCGCGAACGCTTCGCCTATCTACGCCTGCGCCTCGATCCGATGCTCGGAATCGCAAAGCGCCGGGCGCGCAGGCTGAAGCGGGCCGCGCGCCGCGAGCGCAAGCAGACCCGTGCGGCCGAGCGCGGCGCAAAGGCGGCGCGGTCGAACGCGCCGCCGGAGAGCTTGATCGTGACGAGCTGGAGCGGGGAGCGGATGACGTTTCTGCAGCGCACGATCCACGTCGCGTACCTCAAGTACCGGAGTCATCCAACGCAGCTCCCGATCGCGCTCCTTCGAACCGAGGAGTCGATGGAGCGCGCAGGCGATGATCCGGCGCTCGGCTGGTGGCCGCTCACGCGCGGGCGGTTCCAGGTCGAGGGGGTCGCGGGGACCCACTGGACGATCTTCGA
>JANNQH010000902.1:0-2639 GCA_031400655.1 Deltaproteobacteria bacterium
ATCGACATCGAGACGGTGGACGACACCGGAACGCAGTCCCCCTTCGCCGACGCCGACGATCTCGGGATGCCTCGCGGCAACGGCATTCAGGACCGTGTCCTGTTGGTCGGGGCGCAGCGGGTGGACGCCTCGCCCGGCCGGTTTGTCGACGACGAGCCAGCCCGCGCCTTCACAGGCGACGGTGAGTGCGAGGTCCGGCCGCGGCTCGGGTCGTTCTTCGTCGGCGCGGAGCATTCCCAGGATCCGGAACTCGTCGGAAGCTGATGTGACACGGGACTTGTCCGAGAGGGATAGCGGGCGACCCGCCTGGACGACTCGGCCGACCTCGAGCAGATGTCGCACCCGGGCGCGCGACACGCCGAGCCGCTCCGCCAGGAAGCGATCGAGTCGCTCGCCCGCATGCTCGGCTTCCACCCGGACGACGGTCGGCTCCAATGTCTCTCCTCCTCCTCATCATCACCCGCTTCAACACCAGAGGGCCGCGCAGGCACCCCACCGCCCCCCGAAGGCGCGGACACTAGCAGGGCATATCCGGTCACAGGACCTCCCTGCGCCGGGAGCCCCGGACTTCACGCCGCCACGGCCAGGGGGTAAGCTCGGGCGCTTCCCCATTCCAGGGGGAGCCGCCCCTCCGAGGCCCGCCATTCCCACGACGCCCCGCCCCAAGCCGCGCGACAAGAAGACCGCCGCCCCGACCGTCGAGCCGCGTCACATCGCGGTGATGGACACGACGCTGCGCGACGGCGAGCAGACGGCGAACGTCTCCTACACACCGATCGAGAAGCTCCAGCTCGCCCGTATGCTCCTGTCGGACCTCGAGGTCGACCGCATCGAGGTCGCTTCGACCCGCGTCTCGGTGGGGGAGATGGAGAGCGCCCGCGCGATCACGAAATGGGCGAAATCCGCGCGCCTGATCCAGCGCGTCGAGATGCTGGGCTACAGCGACGGCAAGAAATCCGTCGACTGGATCTCCGAAGCAGGTGGAAAGGTCATCAACCTGCTGACCAAAGGCTCCGAGCGCCATTGCCTCCAGCAGCTGGGTCTCCAGCCCGCCGAGCACCGCGCCCGGGTCGCCGACACGATTCGCTACGCCCGGCGCAAGCGCCTCACCGTCAACGTCTACCTAGAGGACTGGTCGAACGGCGTCCGGGACTCCTTCGACTACGTCTTCGCGATGGTGCAGCAATTGCGCGAGCTGCGGGTCGCCCGGGTCTTCCTTGCCGACACCCTCGGCATCCTCTCGCCCGAGGACGTGACGCGCTTCGTCGGCCTCATGACCGCGACCTTCCCCGCCGTCGACTTCGAATACCACGGCCACAACGACTACGGCCTCGCCACCGCGAACTGCCTCGCGGCGATCCGCGCTGGTGCCCGCGGTGTCCATACCAGCGTGAACGGCATGGGCGAAAGAGCGGGCAACGCGTCGCTGGCGGAAGTCGTCGCCGCAATCCACGACCACAGCGACTGCCAAACGGGCGTCCGCGAAGACAAGCTCTCCTCGATCTCGACCCTCGTCGCGACCTACTCTGGCAAGGAGGTCGCCGCGAATACGCCGATCGTCGGCCGCGACGTCTACACCCAGACCGCCGGCATCCACGCAGACGGCGACGCGAAGGGTGATCTATACGCGACGCAGCTGATGCCCGGCCGCTTCGGTGGCGCCCGGCGTTATGCGCTCGGCAAGCTCTCGGGGAAAGCCTCGCTCGACCAGAACCTGGCCCAGCTCGGCATCGTGCTGCCCGACGAGGATCGCGATCAGGTGCTCCAGCGCATCGTCGAGCTCGGCGACCGCAAGCACGTCGTGACTCCCGACGATCTGCCCTACCTGATCGCCGACGTGCAGAAGACGCCCGAGGACCAGCTCGTCAAGATCGAGAGCTACCGCGTCCACGTCGCGAGCGGCGAGGCGCCGAGCGCCGAGGTCGCCGTCGCCTACCGGGGCATGCTCGAAAAGGCCGAGGCCGGGGGCGACGGGGGCTACGACGCATTCATGAACGCCCTGAAGAAGGCCGTCCGCGCGTTCGAGATCGAGATCCCGGCCCTGGCCGACTACCGTGTCCGGATTCCGCCCGGCGGCCGTACGGGCGCCCTCGTCGAAACGACGATCACCTGGCAGGTTGATTCGAGTTCAGTGTCGCTTCGCCGTCCGGCGGGCGAGTCCTTCACGACCCTCGGCGTCGATTCTGACCAGCTGGCTGCGGCGGTCATCGCGACCGAGAAGATGTTGAACGCGGTCGTGAGCCGGCGCGGCGCGGACCCGGACAAGAAGCCGGCGCGCGAGCGACGCCGCGCCGAGGACGGCGCCACGCGGTCAAACGGTTGAGCGACGCGGGGGCTCCGACCACGGCGAGCAGATCGCGCTGCCGTTCACGCCGCCGTTCACGCCGCAGAGGAACAGTGGGCGCGCCCGCGACTTCCGCGCGGCTCCTGGCTTTCTTTTGCGCGCTCGTGCTGCTCGCTTCGTTCGGCTGCACCACGTTCTCGAAGCTCCAGAAGGAAGCGATCTACAGTCCGACCGAGGGTGTGCTCGAAGCGGTCGCCGTGTTGCGTCGCCACGTCCCCGACGACACCTACCGTTTTCCTCCGGCCCGCGACTTCACCGGCCGCAACGTCTACCGCGCCTCGCTCCTGCGCCTCGA
>JANNQH010000903.1:0-2234 GCA_031400655.1 Deltaproteobacteria bacterium
CGGATCACGTGCCGCTGATCCCGATCCGCTTTGCGCTTCGTCTTGTACCGCCAGTCCCGGACGGCCCGCAGCGCGGTCCCGTCGAACACGAAAGGCGGCTCGGAGTCGACGACCAGCGGGTCGATCGTCTTGCCCTGGCGCGACACCCCGAACTCGACCACCGCGAAGCCTTCCACCGCGGACGCCCGGGCCAGGGGCGGATACAGGGCGGCCGACCGCACGGACGGCTCGCGGGGGTCGGCGGGCTTGCGTGTGCCCCGCTCGGCATCCTCGACGCGTCGCGCGAATTCGCGATCGTTCGCGAGCAGATCGAGGATGCGGAGGCGCTCGCGAGCGTCCGCCGCGGCGAAGGACGAGGAGCTGCTTTCGTCGACGACACGGCGGTAGGTGACCCGGGCGGCCGGCTGATCGCCGTCCTGCTCCTGACAGAAGCCGCGCACCAGGCGGAGCGAATAGCGGAGCTCGGTCGCCTGCATGGCATCGAGTGCGTCGGGCTGCGTCAACTGGTAGACGGTCTCGCAGTCCGCGTGCTGATAGGCGACGTAGGCATCGGTGGCGATCTGGATGCCCTGGATGTCCTCGGGCGAGGGCGCGGTCTTTGCGGATTGCTTGGAGGAGCCCTGGCAGGAGAATTGGCCGCAGAGGGCGAGCAGCCCGCCGAGAGCTATCGCGATCCCGCGCATCGTGTGTCGCATCGCCCCGGTCGACCTCCCTCGTCTCGCGTCCAGCTCGCGCTGACCGTTGGACTATACCGGGATGTTCGGGAATTGGGACGCACCGACTCGATCCGAATCGAGACTCGGGCTCCGAATCGCCTCGCTGGTCGGCCCGGTCGCTCCGTCCTAGGCGATCGCTGTGACCTGGTTCACGTCGTCGCTGACGGGGCCGAGGTCTACGTGGGCCGTGCGCGCGAGCTCCTGCATCGCAAGCTTGAACAGGCTCACGAAATGCCCGCTGTCGGGGATGATGTCGGGGTCGGTGTTGAAGCCGATGCCCATCGTGCCCGCATAGCTCGTGAGCGCGATGCCGATCCCCATTCCCTCCATCAGCGGAACGGCGGGATAGATGGCGCGCACCCGCGCGCCGTGGAAATAGAGCGGAATCTGGGGGCCCGGCACGTTCGTCACGATCGTGTTGATCGGGCCCGACATCGCCCGCGCACCGAGCGACAGCAGCGTCGAGGGCGTCCACTCCTGGATCTGGTTCATCATCTGGACGCCGATCGCCTGGTTCGTCTCCTTCAGCTCCTCGGTCTGCTCGTGGATCAGCTCGAGTTGGCGCTTGGGGTCCGCCTCCTGGATCGGGAGCGGAAGGATCCACGACGAGACCTTGTTGCCCAGCTTGCCGCGGTCGGCCTCGGACCTCACCGAGACCGGGGTCGACACCTTGAACTGGATCGCATCGAGGTCGACGTTCTTCGAGAGCAGGTACTTCCGGATCGCGCCGGTCACGATCGTGAGCACCACGTCGTTGATCGAGCAGCCGAGCCCCTTTCGCATGGACTTCAGATCGTCGAGCCGGCACGAGATCCACTCGAAGCGGCGATGCGGCCCGAGATTGCCGTTCATTGGCGTGGGATCCGCCTGGCTCACCATGCCGAAGAGCCGAGACAACGCGTTGACTCGCGTCGAAACCTCCTGGCGAAGGTCGTCCGCATCGGCCACGAACTGTCGAAAGTCGCGGACCACCTCGAGCGGGATGCCCGCCTGGCGCTTCGTTTCGTCGAGGAAGAGCTCGAGTCTTCGCGGGGCAGGCCGCGGGCGGAAACGCTCCGGGCTGCCGAGCTCGGGCGGGACGGGGGAGGTCGAGAACTGGATGTTGGCGAGGTCGACGCCCGAGGATCCGTCGATCATGCAGTGGTGGATCTTGGTGATCATCGCGAACTGATCGCCGCCCCCGAGGCCCTCGACGAACCAGTACTCCCACAGCGGCCGCTTGCGGTCGAGGGGCTGTGCCAACACGCGCGCGACGAGATTCTTGAGCTGCGCCAGCGTGCCCGGCTTCGGGAGCGAGGTGTGGCGGATGTGATAGTCGATGTCGAAGTGGACGTCGTCGACCCAGACGGAATGGTCGAAGACGGGAATCTCGAAGAGCCGCTGCCGGTAGCGCGGGACCAGATGGATGATGCTCATCGTCGCGCGTTTGACGAGCTCGATATCGATGCCGCCCGATTCGGTGCGCAGGGGGCCCATGTCGCAGATGTTGGTCGAGGCGACGTGCATGCGGACGTTGCC
>JANNQH010000904.1:0-3343 GCA_031400655.1 Deltaproteobacteria bacterium
CTCGTGCTCGCGGCGGCGGCGCTGGGGCGGCCGATGGGGATGGGGACGTCGGTGATGGAGGCGGTCGACGCCCGCCGCAATTTCAGCCGGCTGCCCGACGGGGTGCCGATCGGACTTCGTTCGGCGATCCAGCCGCTGCTGGCCCTCGATCCCAACGACCGTCCGCAGTACGTCGACCGACTGTTCGTCGTGCCGGGGGCCTTCGATTCGTCGACCGATTCCGGATTCCGGCCCCTGCAGGCGCCTATGCGCGACGGTCGCGTGCTGCGCCGTGGAGCGGCCGAGAAGAGTCGGACGGGTCTCTGGGCAGCCGTCGCGAGTGCTGCGGTGCTGGTCGCCGCGGGCGGGGCCTATCTCTCGCTGCGGCCGACCGGGGAGCCCGCTGCCGTGGCGCAGGAGCGGCCGGTCGTGCCCACTTCACCGCCGGCCGAAGTTCTCGTCGCCGATGCGGGTCCGGCGCCGGCCGCCGCGGCCCCTGCTATGCCCGTGGAGACGAAACCGCAAGCTGCGAAGCCCGTCGCCGTCGCGGCCGTGAAGCCAGCACCCGCGGCGAAGCGCGGGCCCTCTGCGACCGATCGGCTCCGGATCGTCGGCATGTTGACGAACGCGAAGATCGCTCTCGCCGAAGGCCGACTCGCGTCACCCGCCGGCGACAACGCCTACGACCGCTACCGCAGCGTGCTGCGGCTCGAGCCGGGCAACGCGACGGCGAAGACGGGTCTGCGCGAGCTCGCGTCACGCCTGGTCAAGCGTGCGAACGAGGCGATCGATCAGGGTGACATGCCTGCCGCCCGCGAGCATCTGCGCCACGCCCGCCAGGCCGACGCGAGCCACTCGGGCATTCGCGCCGCCGAGAGCCGCCTGGTCGGGAGCTAGGAGCCGGGAGCTAGGATTCGGGGCGCGAGGAGCCGGGACGACTAGCGCGGGCTCTGCATTGCGTACGAGCGGAGATCCTCGCGCAGCTGGCCGACGTTCATCGACTTCGCTTCCCGCAGCGCGATCGCATAGGCGATCTTGCGGGCGGCCCCTGCGTAATCGCCCTCGTCGACGGCCCGCGTCGCGTCCTTCTCGTACTGCTGCTCGGGGTTTTTCAGGAAGTCGACGAGCTTCTTGCCGATCGCGTCCGAGATCTTGTCGGCCAGACCCTTGTCCCCCGACAGGATTTCGATGTCGGGCGGGAGCTCGACGAAATCGGTCTCCTGCTTGAAGTCGCCGAGCTGCACGCCCTGGCGGCCCTCGTCCTGGAACTCCTGCCGATCCTGCAGCGAGTCGGTGAAGACCACCCCGCCGGAGCTCGCCTCGACGACGCGATACGAGACGGAGATGATGCCGACCTTGCGGACGGCGGTGACGTCGAATTCCACGTCTTCGGTAATTTCGCGAACGATCGTAGCCGGGGGCTCGGGCGTCTTCTTCTTCTCCCGGTCCTTGAGGCTCATCCATTGGACGTGTTCCGGGTTCGTCACCGTCTCCTTGCCCGTCACGACGCGGCGGGTCTCGGAGCCGGTCTTCTCGGTCGTCTCGACCTTGGCGTCGTTGATGGTGCCCTGGACGATGAAGTCGGCGGTCGACAGCTGGGTGCAATTGCCGGTGCGCTTGCACTCGTCGAGGATGCGCTCGAGCTGCTCGCGCTCGACGATGTGCACGTCGGCGGGAATGGTGCTGAAGATGTGCTGCACGACCTTCGAAGCCACCGCGTCGCCCACCTTGGCGGCCGCGTGCTTCGGATCATCGAAGGGATAGGCGGTCAGTCCGCGCACGGCACGGCGATTGATCTCGTCGCGGGTCATGCGCAGGTGCTGGCGCATCTGGGGCGTGGTCGTCCCCAGCTCGGACATCACGTCGAGCAGGCCCCAGGCCACGCCGAACTCGCCCGCGGCGAAGGCCTTGTCGTAGCCGCCGTCGAGCTGGCCGAGGAAGGTTTCGATGCCCGGGAGAACTGCGTTGCGGCCGAGCAGGAGCCGCGAAATCGTCTGGGCGTCGTTGTAGCGGTGATAGGCGAGACCGAGATTCTGGGCGGCGGTCGCCTCGGCACCGAGCGCGCCGAAGGCCTCGACCATCGGGGCGGCGGACTCCTGGAGTGCCCCCTTGATCTCGTCGAAGCAGTCCGTCTCGGCGAATTCGCTCAGCATGCGTGTCGACTGCAGCGTGCTGCCGCTCTCGAGGGCCTGGCTGAACTGCTTCAGGATCAGCTTCCCGTCGACGTCGCACTTCAGCTTGCGCGCCGCCTCGTCCTCCGGGTTCACCTCCTGGACGATGCCGAGCAGATCCTGTGCCTTCTCGTAGTCCTCGTCGCGGATTGCCTTCTCGGCCTCCTCCGACAGGTTGCTGAGCAGCTTCTCGCGCTGCGACGCATAACGAGCCTGTTCCGGGGAGCCCGGTCCGGCGAGGGCGCTGAGGCCCGAGAGGAGCTTCAGGCGCTCGAGCAGATCGTCTTTGCCGAGCCCCTCGAGCTCGCGTTCGCGGAGCAGGACCTCGCGGTTCGTGGCCTCGAGCTCCTGCCCGAGCTCGCCCGCCAGGGCGGCGTGGACGCCCGCGTCGTAACGGGCGATCGCCTGGGCGTCGGCGAGCTCCTTCTGGACCGCGGCGAGGGTGAGCTTGCCGTCGACTCGCGGAAGCCCGGCGACCCGACTCCGGATGGTCGCAGCCGCGCGCTGCGCCAGCTCGGCGCCCACGATCTTGTGCTGACTCGCGAGCAGGCCCGCCCGGTTGCTGCCGGGCTTGGCCGTGGTCTCCTGGGCCGTGATCTGGGTAAAGAGCGCTTCGAGACTCGCCTGGCTCGCGGCCCTCGGGTCCGCCGGGAGCTCGATCGCGGGTCCGCCGCCGCCACAGCCGACGAGCCACGCCAGGACCGCCAACACGAGGAACGACGAAAGCTTTTTCATGGCCGGCACGCTGAGGGGTTGCATCGTCAGGGCTCGCATGGGACTTGGCTCGCTCCGGAACTTCGGGCGCAGCGGGCGCCCGGCGGGCTGGAGGCTATTCGAGTTGGGCGGTTTGGGCCATCGCGATTCGCGGCTCGACTGTGAACGGGTTCACAAGTTCGTGGCCTCGGCGTGCCGATCGATACTCGGATCGATGCTCGGAGCCTGCGCCGTGGGCACTGTTCGCCGGGGCGGGATCGACGCGGGACGGGGATTCGTGGACCCGACCGAAAGGTTCGGCCATCATGCGGCCGACAAAGAGAACGGGCCCAGCGTTTAGAGGAGGGGGCGAGTGAGCCGTTTCGTGATCCATGGTGGGCGTGCCCTGTCCGGCGAGATCCGGGCCTCGGGGAGCAAGAATGCGGTGCTGCCGATGATCGCGGCGGCCCTGCTCACCGACGAAGAAGTCGTACTCGAGA
>JANNQH010000905.1:0-4316 GCA_031400655.1 Deltaproteobacteria bacterium
TCTCGTCATCCGGGTGCTCCGGCGAAAGTGGCCGCAGCACGTCCGCCCCGCGCTTGCGGCCGATCACGTAGACGCGCGGATTCGCGGTCTGACTCGCCAGCCCGATCATCGACACGATGATGGCCACGACGATGCCCTTCAGCGTGCCGAACACCAGCACGCCGAGGCAGGCGATCAGCGCCCAGCGGAATTCCATCGCACGCACACGGCGAATCGACGCGAACTCTTTCGGCTGGATCAGCCCGATCGAGAAGACGATGACGATCGCCGCAAGCGTGGGGGTGGGCATCAGGCCGAGCAGCGGCGCGAGCAGCAGCATCGTGGCAAGGGCAGCGCCCGCGGTCACCAGCGATGCCTTTTGAGAGCGGCCTCCGGCGGATCGCACGACTGCAGTCTGGGACGTTCCGCCGCCCGCCGGCATGGCGCCGAGCAGCGCACCGCCGAGATTGGCGGCGCCGGTTGCGACGAGCTCCCGGTTGGGCCGGATCGGCGGATCCCCCGCCGTCGCAAAGGCGCGCCCTGCGGCAATGCTCTCCGTGAAGCTCATGAGCGCAATGCCCAGTGCAGCCGGGGCCAGGCCGGCAGCGAGTGACGGATCTGGCAAGCTCAGAGCAGGCAATCCCTGCGGAATCAGGCCCACCGTCGAGACACCGAGCGCATCCAGTCCAAAGAACCACGAGGCGGCAATCCCGCCCGCCACCGCCACCAGCGGGGCAGGCGAATGCGGCCACAGGCGTTCCATTCCGATCAGAACGACGAAGGTCGCCACCGCGATGCCAAGCGTCCACAACGATGTCGTGGGCAGGTGTTGCGCGACGCTGGCCAGGTCGCGGAAGAACCCGTGCTTGTCGATGTGAAGTCCGAGCAGCTTTGGCAGCTGATCCAACACGATGACCAGTCCGATCCCGGCCTTGAATCCGGTCAGGACCGGCGCCGAGATGAAGTTCGCGACGAAACCGAGCCGCAGCGCCGCCGCGACCATCAGCATCACCCCGACCAGTGCGGTCAGGGTGGCCGCGGCCGTGACGAGCTTGCCAGGGTCGCCATCCGGCGCCAGCAATCCGAGCGGCGCGCCTGCCAGGATCGCGAGCGTCGTCGTGGAGCTGACGCTGAGCACGCGCGATGAGCCGAGTAGCGCATAGATCGCCATCGGAATGAACGCCGTATAAAGACCGACGGCGACCGGCAGGCCGGCAACCGTGGCATACGCCATCGCCTTGGGCAGCACCACGGCGGCCGCCGTGAGGCCGGCGACGAGGTCGAGGCGCAGTCCCAGCTCGGATGTCGCCGTTGTCCGCGGAGTGGAATCAGGCGTACTCACGTTCGTCCGTTAATCCCGCTCGTCGAGGTCTGACCGGGCCTGTTCGCCGAGGGCCATGTCGCGCTCCGCTAGAACAGCTCGGGGATGACCTTGAACGGGTAATCGACCGCCTTGTAGCGACCGACCTTGCGCTTGGGCAGCTTCACCTTCTTGCCCGTGACGTCCTCGTAGGGGATCTTGCTCAAGAGGTGGCTGATGAGATTCAGGCGCACCCGCTTCTTGTCCTCCGACCGCGCGACGAACCACGGTGCCCAGGGCGTGTCGGTCGCAGCGAACATCTCGTCCCGTGCCTTCGTGTAGTCGTCCCAGCGGTCGTACGACTTCAAGTCCATCGGCGACAGCTTCCAGATTTTGCGGCCGTCGTCGATGCGAGACTCCAGCCGGCGGCTCTGCTCCTCAGGGCTGACCTCGAGCCAGTACTTGAGCAGGATGATTCCGGACTCGACCATGAGCTGCTCGAATAGCGGCACGACCTTCAGGAAACGCTCCACGTGCTCCTCCTCGCAGAAGCCCATCACGCGTTCGACCCCGGCGCGGTTGTACCAGCTGCGATCGAAGATCACGACCTCTCCGGCCGCGGGGAGATGCACCAGGTAGCGCTGCGCATACATCTGCGACTTCTCGCGTTCCGTCGGCGCGGGCAGCGCCACCACGCGGAACACGCGCGGGCTGACGCGCTCGGTAATCGCCTTGATCGTGCCGCCCTTGCCGGCACCGTCGCGCCCCTCGAAGAGGACGCAGACCTTGAGGCCCTCCTGCTTGACCCATTCCTGTAGCTTGACCAGCTCGACGTGCAGCTTTTTCAGCTCGCGTTCGTACTCCTTGTTCGAAAGCTTGTCCTCGTGTGCATCGCTGCTTTTCTTCATGTTCGGCTCCATTCGAGGAACAACGTTAGCGGGCGTCCCTGATGTCCAACAGGCGCTGCGGCCGGGACTGCGCCCGGGGATCTGGACCCGTGCGCCGGCGCTCCGAACGGACTCAGGCTTCGGCCGTGATCATCGCCGCGAGCGACTCGGCCTGGCGCGCCGTCGTTCCGAAGCTGTTCTCGAGCACCCAGGTCCGTTTCAGGTAGTAGTGGGCGGGGTTCTCCCACGTGAAGCCCATCCCGCCGTGGACCTGGATACAGGCCCGGCTGTTCTTCATCGCCGCCTCGCCGGCGATCAGCTTCGCGGCGGCGGTGGCGCGCCGCGCGGCGGGGCTGTCGGGCTCGTCGAGCAGCACGCCCGCGGCGTAGACACTCGCGCGGGCGAGCTCCTGCTGGACATAACAATCGGCGAGCAGATGCTTGATCGCCTGGAAGCTTCCGATCGGGCGATCGAATTGCTGGCGCTCCCGGGCGTAGCGCGTGGCGAGGACCTGCGTCGCCTCGGCGATGCCGAGCAGCAGGGCCGCTGCGAGCACCGTTCCCTCCAGGCGCAGCCGTTCGGCAGTGGCAGCGTTCGCGACGAGCTCGCCCAGCGGCAGCGATGTCACGCGATGGATCGGCGTGAAGGGGTCGAGAGGCGATTCGATCGGGCAGGCGTCGATCGAGCGTGCGTCGATCCGGGCAACCCCATCGCGGCGCAATACCAGCACGACGTCCGCCGCCGACAGGTGCTCAAGGAGGAGCGGGGCCTTCGCGTCCCCCTCTAAATCGATCCCCGTCACCACGAGCTTTCCGGTGCCCGCCTCGGGGAGGAGGCTCGCGGCCAGATGGGAATAGAGCAGGGGGCCGGGGGCGAGGCAGCGACCGAGCGCTTCGAAGACGAGCACCGCGTCGGCCAGGCCCGCTCGCACACCATCCGCCGCTTCGCCGCTTCGCAGGCCGAAGATTCCGAGCTCCGCGAGCTCGGACCAGAGGGCGGCGTCGAAGCCCGAGCCCTCGAGCCGTCGCAGCTGCGCGAGCTCGAGCCGTCCTTCGCAGAACGCGCGAACGCCGTCGCGCAGGGCCTCCTGGTCCGCACTCAGCGCAAAATTCATCGATTCCCCTCCGCGGGCTCGAGCCGCCTAACGCCCCTAGCGCCCCTGGAATCGCGGGGGCCTTCGCTCGACGAAGGCCCGCGTCGCCTCGCGGAAATCCTCGGTCTCGGCCGCCCAGCACTGGCGCTCCGCCTCCTCGGCGAGGCAGCTGCGAAGACTCGCGTGTTGGGCCCGATTCAGATTGTCCTTCATCCAGCGATAGGCGATCGGCGGGCCCGCGGCGAGCTCCCTGGCCAGCGTCATCGCCTGCTCCAGCAGCTCCGCGTCGGGCACGACGCGATTCACCAGCCCGATCCGCTCGCACTCGACCGCCGAGACCTTCCGCGACGTGAAGTAGAGCTCCCGGGCCCGGGCCGGGCCGACGAGCTGGGTGAGCAGCCAGCTGCCCCCGAAGTCCCCGGGCAGCCCCAACCGCTTGAACGCCGTCAGCATCGAAGCGCTCTCGGAGGCGATCCGCAGGTCACAGGCGAGGGCGAGCGAGAATCCGGCCCCCGCCGCAGGTCCCGGCAGGGCGGCGATCGAAGGCTTGCCCATCTCGTGGATCACAGCGACGACCTCGCTCTCCCACCGGATCGCGCGGATGCGCTGCTCGAGCGGAGGCTGCTCGTCTGTCGCCATCGCCTTCGCGTTGCCGCCGGCGCAGAATGCGTTTCCGGCTCCCGTGAGCAGCAGGCAGCGGACGGCGTCGTCCTGCGCGATGCGGTCGACGAGGGCGCGCAGCAGCGGGCGCAGGTCGTAGCCGAGGGGGTTGCGATTGTCGGGATCGTTCAGCGTGACGACGGCGACGCCATCGTCGACGCGGCAGAGGAGCTTCGGCGAGCCGGTCTCCCATTCGCGACCCTGCGCAACCATTCGCGGCTCCTCGGGAGGCTCAGCGACGCCGGTATTTCGGCTCGCGGCCCTCGCTCTTCGCCGCCTTCATCTCGGCGTAATCCGCCGAGCCGAAGACGAGGGTCTGGGTCGTGGCCTCCTCGTCGATCGAGTCGACGACGAGCTGGTTCGCGAGGATCGCCATGTTGCGGCGCGCCATCTTGAC
>JANNQH010000906.1:0-1654 GCA_031400655.1 Deltaproteobacteria bacterium
GGCGGCGCGTGAGGTGCTCGTTTCGCGTGTAGCCGACGAAGCGGAGGCGGACGTTGCGCTCGTCTGCGACGTCTTCCATCGCGCGGCGGAGCTTCTGCGTGTAGTCGGTGGGTACGACGGGTTTGCCCTGCGCGATCGCAAGCGGCTCGAGCTTGCCCCAGGGCGGGTCGTAGACGCGGGTCACCGTCTCGGCGCCGGCCTCGTCCGGGCAGGTCTGGAGCTCGTCGGGCAGCTCGAGCAGCGGGTCGTCGTGCCAGAGCTCGACCTCGATCCGGCGGTTCTTCGCGCGGCCCTCGGGCGTCGCGTTCGACGCGACCGGGCGCGCGTCGCCGAAGCCGTCGCTGGCGATCGCGGCGGTCGCCAGAGAGAGCTTGTCCTTGATCGCGAGGGCGACGCGATGGGCGCGGGCTCGCGAGAGGGCGAGTGGCGTTCCGTAGATGCGCGCCGCGCGGCCTTCGAGGGCCGTGTCGTCGGTGTGCGCGATGAATTTCACGGTCACGTTCTGTTTGTCGCCGAGATTTTCGAGGGCCTGTGCGACCTGGCGGACGAAATCCTCGGGGATGTCGATCGACTCGCTCTGGTACTCGAGCGGCGGGATCAGGTTCTTGACCCGCGCGCGGCGCTGCTCGCCTTCCTTGTAGCTGAGCTTGCAAACGCGCTCAGTGCGGCAAACCTTGAAGCGCCGGATGTCGTCGGGGACGACGACGTCCTGCAGGACGGATTTCTGGCCGGCGACGTCGTACCAGACCTCGACCTCGACGCGGCGATTCTTCGCGCGGCCCTCGGGCGAGGTGTTGGGCGCGATCGGCCGTGCGTCCCCGGCCCACTCGTAGGCGATTGATTCCGGCGGCAGCGCGAGTGCGCGTTGCAGATGTTCGGCGACCTCTCCGGCGCGCTCCTTCGAGAGCCCCTCGTTGTCGCCGAAGCGCGTCGCGAGGGACTGGGAGAGCGGTTGGTCGTCGGCGTGGCCCACGAGGTGGAGCCGCACGTTGGCGAGGTGCTGCATGTCGTCGAGGGTCTTGCGGATCTTCTCGACCGAGGCCGGCGAGATGTCGGCGACCCCCGACTCGAAGCGGATCGGCGGAACGATGTCCTTCAGCTTCACCGTCTCGATCGCCGGTGCCATGACCTCGCGCTCTTCGATTCGATCGGCGTGCTGTGTCTCGAGGACTTCGGGATCGACCACCCACTCGGTCAGCGGCGCATCGCTCGGGAGGATCCGCTCCCCGGACGCGGCCGGCGTGCGCTCGAGATCCGGCGGACCTGCGCCGACGTGAGGCAGCGTCGATTCGAGGGCGCTCGTCTCGTCCTGCTGGATCCCGGCTGGCCGCTTCACCGGCCCGCCGCGCCGCCAGAAGATCTCGGTCTCGACCTCGATGGCCTTGCCGCCCTGCGCCGCCCACTCCTCGCGGATCTGCTTCTCGATCACCTCGAGCCGCTCGTCGACGAGCTTCTTCGTCTCGATGTCCGCGATGTAGGTCAGACGTAGGATCGCGTCGCTCTTCGCGAGCTCGTCGAGGAGCTTCGCGAGCGACGGCTTCCACTGGCTGCGCAGCTCGCTCGTTCCCGGCTCGAAGACGGCGTCGGCGAGATCGAGGCCGACGACGCGGTGGATCGAGGCGCCGAAGCTGAACTTGAGCGCCTTGCCGCGGGT
>JANNQH010000907.1:0-1680 GCA_031400655.1 Deltaproteobacteria bacterium
GCGGATCAGCTTGAGCGGCGACGCGATGTCGTCGCGCCAGTTGAGCACGCAATCGACGATCAGCACCGGCCGCGGCCCGAGCCCGCGCACCGCCGCCATCCCGATCGCCTCGATGCGCGTGATCGGCAGCCGCGACTTGCCGCGCCCGTCGGTATCGATCTCGATCACAGCATCCCGCACCTCGAGGGGCACCGCGTCGATCGCGCGCAGCGCCCGCAAGAGAGCACTTCCCCGCCGATCGGTCACCGGCTGCGATGTCGGCGGCAATGCCGTCCGCATTGCGGGCGCCGCGGACATCATGATCGTCGCATCGGAATCCGGATCCATCGCAGCGCGTGCCGCCGCCGCCATCGGGCTCGTCAGCTCGTCGCTCGCGTCGAGCAGCGGTGTCCGATCCGAGTCGCTCGTCTCGTCGTCGGACTCGAGGAAGTCAATATCGTCGCCGCCGAACAGGTCGCCGCGAGACTCGAGCAGGTCGCCACTCAGCAGGTCTTCAGCGGCAGCGGCAGCGGACTCGTCGTCATCCGCTCGCGTGAGCTCGCCGGCCGAGAGGGCGCTCTTGTCGTTCCAATGCGAGAGCACGTCCGAGGAGCCGGCCTCGGAGAGATCCTGAATGCCCGTCCCGTCCGAGATCTCACGGGTGAGGCTCTCCTCGGAGAGCGCGCCGCCGACGAGGGATTGGCCCTCGAGCTGCGCCTGGTGGTCGCCCGGATCGGAGCCTGCGTAGAGCGGTGAGTCGGTCTCCGCAGCGGGCGCGCCCGGGAATAGCGTTCGTTCGGTGGCCTGGAATTCGGCGTCGACCGCGCGCTCGAAGCGCGCTGCGCCCCGGAGCTGCCCGAGCGCCACACGCGGCGGGTTTGCGGATTCGCTCGAGTCGTCGGCGAGGGCGGCGAGCGGCTCGAGCCGGGCGCGCGTCGCCGCGTCGAGGGCCGGATCGGCGAGGGCAATTCCCGCGGCGCGCCGGGTGAGCCCCGGATCGAGGTCTCGCGCGATGTTCAGGATGCGAACCGCGTGGGCCGTCGACGCGCCGGCATCGAGGGCCGAGCGAAGTGAAAAGAGCGCCTCGTCCGGGTGGCCGTTGTCCAGCAGAGCCTCGCCGAGACGGACGGCTGCAGTTGGTTCGAGCCGGACCTCGCAGCGCCGCGTCGCGAGCGGCAGCCAGTAACCGAGCGCCCGATCGACCTGGCCCTTCTTCAGCGCGCTGCGCAGCACGGGTAGGATCGCCTCCGCCGCCGCCTCGGGCTGACCGAGCTCACATGCAATCGAGTAGAAGACCTCGGCGATCTCCTCGTTGCCCCGGTTCTCGCGCCAGGCCGCCTGGATCAGGTCGAAGGCCTGGTTGGGATCCCCATCCGAGCGGAGCCGCGCGGCGCGGGCGACGACCGGACTCGGAGCGTTCTTCGTGCGCTTCGCGCTGTGCGCGTCGCGCTTCTTCTCGATGCCGAGCAGGCGGACGAGGGCGGCCCAGGATGCGCCCATCGCGATCGACCCACACAGCGTCGCCCACGGCACGGAGGCGAGATCGTCGAGCCAGAACCCGCGCACGACGAAAGCCTCGATGCCAAGCCAGACCGGTAGGATCAGAAAGCTCGGGACCACGAAATGACCACCGAGTCCGCGGATGAAGTAGGCTCCGACGAGCGCCGCGGCGAGCCCCGACGAGCCACTCCACGGGACTCC
>JANNQH010000908.1:0-2068 GCA_031400655.1 Deltaproteobacteria bacterium
CGCGTCACCGGCCGCGAGACCTCGTCGCCGCGCGGGCGCATCTACCTCATGCGCGGGCACGCCGAGGGAAGGCTCTCGGATCCGGCGCTGCTCGCCGAGGAGGCGTTTCTCTGCCTCGGCTGTCGGGCCTGCGAGACCGCCTGTCCTTCCGGCGTTCGCTACGGCGAGATCCTCGAGAAGACGCGCGCGGCAGTGCGCGACCAGCAGGCCGACGGGCGCATCGCTCGCTTGATCGAGCGCTTCATGGTGCGCGAGATCGTCCCGCGGCGCGGACGGCTCGGTCTGCTCGTGAGCCTGCTCGCCGTCGTTCAGCGGCTCGGGCTCGACCGGCTGGCCGTGCGAATCCTGCCCGCTCGATTGGCGGCGGGCGCATCGCTCCTGCCGCGCATTCCCGCGGCGGCGGAGCGGCGCCGGATGCCGTCATTCACGCCGGCGGAGGGCCAGCGACGCGGTCGGGTCGCGCTCTTCGAGGGCTGTGTGATGCCGGAGTTCTTCGGGCGCGTGAACGACGCGGCGCGCCTCGTGCTGTCGCGCGCTGGCTACGACGTGATCGTGCCCGAAGCCCAGGGGTGTTGCGGGGCGCTGCACGCGCACGCGGGCGACCTCGAACGGGCGGGCGAGCTCGCGCAGGTGAATGTGAATGTGTTCGGCAACGGGCGGGGCGGCGAGCGTGACAAGCTCGACGCCGTGATCGTGACGTCGGCGGGCTGCAGTGCCGCAATGAAGGAGCTCGAGCACTGGATCGGGGCCGAGGGGGCGGGGCTCGCCGGCGCGGTGCGCGACGTGCTCGAGTTTCTCGACGACGTCGGACCGCGGCTCGCGCTTTCGCCGATGCCCCGGCGCGTCTGTTACGACGATCCGTGTCATCTGATCCACGCCCAGGGCATCGCCGCCGCGCCGAGGAGGCTGCTGCAGGCGATCCCGAAGCTCGAGCTCGTGCCACACCGAGATCCCGAAGCCTGCTGCGGCGCCGCCGGGATCTACAACCTGACCCATCCCGAGATGTCGGCGCGGGTGCTCGCGCCCAAGCTCGACGCTCTCTCCGACGCAGCACCCGAGATCGTGGCCACGGCGAATCCCGGCTGTGCGATGCAGCTCGCCGCCGGTCTCGCGGGCCGCGGGATCGCCGCGCGCGTCGTGCATCCGATCGAGCTCCTCGAGGAAGCGAGTCGCCCGGCTCTCTCTACCTGATGAGAGCACCCGATGGGCCCGCCTAGCGGTAGAGGAACGCGTCGTCCGTCTCGGGCGGTGGCCGCCAGCGGGGGAACGCGCCCAGCGTGAAGTCGCCGAGGCTGCCGCGGAAGACGAGGTCGAAGGGCAGGATCGAATCGCGCCCGCGCACCATGCCGTAACGCTCGCGCAGGCTCTGGTAGACGAACGTTGATTCGGCGGTGGCGCGCAGGTCGGGATCGTCGGTGAGTCCGAGCCGCGCCTGCTCGAGATAGGTTTCGCGGTTGGCGTCCGACGCAAAGCCCGCGCCCGCGTCGACCAGACTGTTGCCGAGCACGGCTTCGTCGAGGGCGGCCGTCAGCTGGGTGAGGCGCCGCTGTGAGATCTCTCGCACTCGCGAGACGGGCGGGGCATCCTCGTCGCGCCCTTCTGCGATGAGGAGGATTTCGAGCAGCCTGCCGCCGCGCAGCACGACGCCGTCCGCGTGCAGCTCGCCGTCCCGAAGGTCGCCGTTCAAGAGAACCGGATTCAAGCCGAGCCCGGCTTCGCCAGCGACCGCCGGGTTCTCGAGCAGGAAGCCGCGGGTGATGCGGATGTGCTGGGGGCTCGCCTGCTCGAGGTCCTCCCTGGCTTTCATGCCGGCATCGCGCCCGCCCTCGGAGTCCGGGAACTCGGTCACGATGCCGCGCAGCACGGAGGAGCGCTGGTCGCTGCGGTCCACGCGGTCGAGCTGCTCGAT
Source organism: Deltaproteobacteria bacterium (assembly GCA_031400655.1). Taxonomy (GTDB): domain Bacteria; phylum Myxococcota_A; class UBA9160; order UBA9160; family UBA4427; genus UBA4427. The sequence goes on from JANNQH010000908.1 coordinate 1,910, forward strand.
CTGCTCGGACGCCGACTTCTCGACGAGCTGAGGAATCCGGGAAGGCCCAGCAGCTCAGCATCGAATGGCGCGAAATCGACGCCGGTTTCGGCACCACTGCGGCGCAGGTCATGGAGCACGGCCGCAGTGCCGATCTGGTCGTTGTCGCCCAGAAGGACC
>JANNQH010000909.1:0-5260 GCA_031400655.1 Deltaproteobacteria bacterium
CGACAAGCGCGGCGAGCGCGCCGACGCCGACGCCCGGGCGATCCGGTCGCGCCTCGATCGGGAATCGATCACACCGGACGCCGCCGTGGCCCTTGGCGACCCCTTTCTCGGCGGCCACACGCTGCGCGGCGCGACCCCGAACCGCATCGCCGCGCGCCTCGGCCCCGGCTTCGCGAACGCCCTGGTCGACGCCGAGCCCGGACATTGGCTCGGCCCGATCGAGTCCGCCTTCGGGCCCCATCTCGTCTGGATCGAGCGACGCATCCCGAGCCGGATCCCGCCCTTCGAAGAGGTCCGCTCGCGCGTCCTCGATGATTGGCTCGAGAACCGCACGCGGGAGGCGCTGCGCGATGAAGCGACGCGACTGCGCGCGGGCGTCGAGGTCCGCTGGATCGAAGACCGCGGCACAGCCCGCGACGGCGCTCCGGGAGAAGCGGGCGGCGTGAAAGCCCCGGGTTAGTCGACCTCGGCGTCCATTCGCAAGCCGCTCTGTGTCCGCGGCGCCACTCGCGCCGCCCGCAGGCGCTCGAGGTCGGCGACCAGGAAGGGGCGCGCGATGCCGTTCTCGCCGTCGACCGCGACGAGGTGGCCCAGGGCGGTGACGCCCGTCTCGTCGGGATCCACGATCGTGCCGCGGCAACCGGTGTACTCGCTGTGTGGATTGCGGACGCGGACCCGGTCACCCTGGCGAAAGCTCATGTTCATCCTCCGTCTTCACGCGCATGCCGCGTGCCCGTCCGGTCCGTCAGCGCATGTCCACGTCCTGGACGAGGGGCGACGGCGTTCCCACGCTCATCATCCAGAGCTGGTGGACGGCGCGCGTGGCGGCGACGTGCAGCAGTCGCCTCGCCGTCGGCGTGTCCGGATAGTTCTGTGCATCCACGTCGAGCACGATCACATAGTCGAACTCGAGGCCCTTCACCTCGGTCACCTCGGTGACTTCGATGCCCGGCTTGAACGGGAATTCGCCGTCGCGGATGCGCCGGAGCCGCGGCAAGTCGGCGCGGGCGAGCCCTTCGAAATAGACGTCGCTCGCCACCGGGTTCGGCGACAGGATTGCGACGGAGGCGAGCGGCTCAGCGGCCATCAGATCCCGCAACACATCCGATAGCAGCGCGACGCAGGCCCCGCGGTCGGTCATGCGAAAGAGCTCGACCGGCGGTCCGTCCCGGGTCGCCCGGACCTCTTCGTCTTCCTGCAGCTTGCCGAGCAGCGAGACCGCGAATTGCATGACCTGGGCCGACGAGCGGTAGCTGATGCGCAGGGTCTCTACCTCGACACCTGCGAGACCGAGGTCCCGGAAAAAGATCGGCCAGGACGAGAAGCCCGAGTGCTCCATCAGCTGCTGCTGGGTGTCGCCCGCGAGGGTGATGCTCGCCCCGTGCTGCATGCGATCGAGCAGGACGCGCACCTCGATCGGTGCGAAATCCTGGACCTCGTCGATCACGATGTGGCGCAGGCGCTCGGATCGCCTGCCCGGGAGCAGGCCGTCCCCGACGCGGCGCTGATAGGCGCGCATCAGGAGCGCATCGTCCTCGGGATCGAGGGCGGCGTCGTGGTCCTCGAGGCCCGCCAGTGCGGATCCGAGCTCCTCGAGGCGGACACGATTCCACTCGACGAAGCGGTCGAGATCCCGCTCCGAGAAACGGCCCGGCGCGAGCTCGTCGAAGACGTCGCCGAGCAGGCGTCGCTGGGTCAGCACGCTCGCCCAATCATCGTAGGCCTGGGCGAGGCTCTTCGGGCCGGGAACGCGGGCCACCTGCCGCTCGAGGGCGGTGTCGAGGGCGGCGTGGAGCTTGATCGCCTGGATCAACGCGGGCGTGTCCTCGCGCCGCGCCGCCGGAAGGTCGGGGAAATGCTGCCGGCGCTCGCCGTGGATCCAGTCGCGATAGGTCACGATCCGCACCCGCGCGAGGCCGAGCGAGGGCAGCACGTGGGCGACATAACGCGCGAGCGCCCGGGAGAAGACGACGACCAGGGTCTCGGGTCCATCGATCGCCGGATCGGCGAAGGCGAGGTAGGCGATGCGGTGGAGCGCCACCGTCGTCTTGCCGGAGCCGGCGCTACCCCGGATCACGAGGTAGCCCGCGGCGGGACGCGTGATCAGATCGAATTGGCTCGGGTCGATCAGGCTCGTGATCTCGGGAAGATGCTTGTCGGCGCGCTGCGGCCCGCCGTCACTCGACCGCCCCAGTCGCCGCCCGAAGGCGTCCTCCTGGTCGTCGAAACGAAGGGCCACTGCCTCGCCGCCGGCGAGCCGCGGGGCCGAGCTCGCCTCGCGCCGCCAGCCCGAGGCCGCGTTCGCATCGAGGCTGAAATCCCCTTCTGGCGCCTGTACCCGTTCGAGCACGCCCTCGCGGATTCGCAGCATCCGCCGCGCCCGCACCGAGCCCTGCCGCTCCCGCCCCGAGATCTCTTCGTCGAAGGACTCGCCCTGGCGGTAGCTGTAGAAGATCTTCGAGATCGGCGCGTCTCTCCAGTCGACGATCCGCACGCCCCGCTGCAGACAGGTGGCCCGACCGAGATAGAGGTCGCGCTCGCGGCCCTCTTCCTCGAGCCGCAGATGGGCGAAATAGGGCGAGGCCGGATCGACCTGCGTCCCCTGCCCGGCGCTGCGCAGCTGGTGCAGGATGGCGGACTGGTTGTGGTACTGCTCGGTCAGCGCCGAGTGGTCCTTGTTCTCGTCTCCGGAGAGCAGGCGCTCCCGCAGTCGCTCGAGCTCGCGCAGGATGGGGATCTCGCTCGCAGTGCGGACGGGAGGGAGATCGGCGAGCTGGGCGCGGACCCGGGCGAGGGCGTCCAGCTCCTCCACGACCACGCTGTCCGGCCGCTCATTCATCCGTCCGCGCCCTCACCCGCGATTTCGCGGCCCCTCTTTATACGAGTTTTCGAAGCCCCTGCAAAGTCCGCCGCGCGCCGGAGTGATCCCCCGAGCCCGAGTCCTTTGTGCGCCCTACCCCCCGGCATTCCGACAGGAAAACTGGGGTTTCCCCCTGATTCGTCGCACTCCCCCTCTGCGTACTCTTCCAGTCCCGATTCAATGAATGGACCGGGTCCGGCTCGGTAGATCCGGCGACGGTTTTCAACAGGAATTCAAGGGGGGTGGGCAATGGTCAGCATCGTGGTGGCGGATGATCACAAGATCGTGCGAGAGGGCCTGATCCGGCTGCTCGAGGCCCGGGAAGATTTCACGGTGATCGGCGAGGCTTCGAATGGGGAGGAGGCCGTCGCGATGGTGCTGGAACGGAGGCCAGACGTCGTGTTGATGGACATCAACATGCCCAGGCTCTCCGGCATCGATGCGACGCGCCAGCTCGGAAAGGCCGGCTGCACCAGCAAGATCCTCGTCCTCTCGATGCACGAGAGCCGTGCCTACGTCGAGGAAGTGCTGCGAGCCGGCGCCTCGGGCTATGTCGTCAAGAACTCCGCCTCGAAGGACGTGCACAATGCGATCGACGCCGTGCGGTCCGGAGCGTCCTATCTCTCGCCCGCCATCACGCAGCAGGTCGTGGACGCCATCGCGCGGCCCGGCGACGGGGGCCCGTCGGGCATCTCGATGCTCACCGACCGCGAGCGCGAGGTCCTGAAGCTGATCGCCGAAGGGCTCTCGTCCAAGGAGATCGCTTCGGAGCTCGGTGTCTCGCTGAAGACAGTCGACTCCCACCGCTCGAACCTGATGGAGAAGCTCGACATCCACAAGGTCTCGGGCCTGGTTCGATTCGCGATCCGCGCTGGCATGGTCGAAGCCTGAAGCCAGGCAACGCCCGGGTCCGGCAAGCGAAAAGGCCTCGGAGGGAGCCCGCGTGGGTTCCTCCGAGGCCTTCGTGTTCGTGGCGAGCGATCGCTCAGATGGGGGGAGCGGGACGCTCGAGCACCTGCGGGCCGTGGACCATCCGATCCACGTGGTGCCCCTTCAATTCTCGTCGGTCGAGCAACGCCTCGGCCAGCTCCTCGACCGTGCTCCAGGCGGGATCGAGCAGGCGCTCGGCCTCTTCGCAGTAGGCGACGTAGAACTCTTCCGAGGGTCGCGAGAGCCCGAGCAGCTTCGACATGCGTGCGAGCTCCTCCCGGGCACGGCGCGCCGAGGCGAACCAGCGCTCCCAGACCAGCTCCGCCTCGACCGCGACGCCCACGAAGCGCCCCCGGCGAAGCGCGCTTCGCTCCGCGGCGATGCCGGCATAGGCGAAGACGCCGTGGGCATCGATCAATTTCTCGGGGACGACCCCCACCTGCTCACCGCGTCGTCGACCCGCCGGCGGCCGACAGTCGATCGGCAGTGGCATGCCGGAGAAGGTCACCACCTCCCCCGTCTCCGCAATCGGATCGATCAAAGCGTGTTTCAGAACGTTCGGGCCGTACAGGATCTCGCAGATCGTGGCGCGGCCGGCTTCTCGATAGGCCACGCGCGCGAGCGCATTGGTCGACATTCATCCCCCTCTGCAGTGTCTCTCCGGCCTATCGGCTGATGCGCGAAGAAATTGAGTATTTTCAAGGACTCAGGCGACGGTCTGCACGTGCGCAACCGGAGCGCGCCGGGCGCTCGTGTGGCAGCATGCATGGCGATGGCCGATCGCCCGCCGCGTCCGGACTGCCTGCACTGCGTCCACTATTTCGTGACCTGGGAGGCCAACCAGCCCCGGGGCTGCCGGGCGTACGAGTTCAAATCCCTCGATCTGCCCTCGGACGTGGTCTTCGCCTCTTCGGGCCAAGCCTGTCAGCTCTTCGAACGCAAGCCCGAGAATCGGCGTCCGCCCCGACTGCTGCGCTGAACCCGCGCTCAGGGCTCCGCCAGACAGCGCGCGAGGATGCGAGAGGGCTCCCGCCAGCCCGTCTCGTCTTCGATCTCGCGACAGCGTCGAAGTCGCCGCCCGAGCTCTGGCCCTGGCGGCACACCCCGCTCGATCAACGCTTTCGCGGTCACGACGTCCGCCCGCGGCGCCTCCCGCACCTCGGCCGACTCGGCCGCCGCAAGGAACACCGGCCCCGCCTCGTAGCGATCCGCGAGGGCCGCTGCCGTCGTGCGGCCCAGGTGGTCCGCCCGCGCCAGACGTTCGAGGTCGACGAGCGAGAGCCCGGCGGCGGCGAGCTTGCGCGCGAGCTTTCGATAGGCCCGAGCCCCCGCGCCCTGGGCCACGAACTGTGAAGGCGAGAGATGATGGGCGACCAGCACGGCGACGGCGTGCACGACCCGCTCGGAGAATCGCAGCGCCGCGAGCCATTCCCGGGCGTGCTTCGCGCTGGCCGCTTCGTGGGCGAGCGA
>JANNQH010000910.1:0-3584 GCA_031400655.1 Deltaproteobacteria bacterium
TCGTCGCGCAGGGCCGCGGTCGTGACGCCGAGGTATTCGGCGTGGTCGGTGACGGCGAGGAAGTCGAGGGGTGGTCCCGTGAGCTGGATCGTGCCGCCCGCGGCGTGTGGAATCGCTTCACCCCGGGCGAAGCGATAGGCGTCGGCGGGGCCGCTGCGCACGCCGTTCTCGAAGGCGTCGAAGGACCAGCCGGTGTGAACGTGGAGGTCGCCGAAGAAGAGCTCGAGCGCGGGCCCTTCGCCGGCTGACGCGGAACCGGCGGCGGTCGCCGGCGCGGGCGCGGTCGGGCCGTCGTCCTGCGCGTCGTGACAGCCTGCGTTTGGGAGCGCGAGGGCGATCGCGGCCAGCACAGCCAGGTGGGCGAGCGTGTGCTTCATCGCTCGGCCTTCGCTTCGCGCGCGCTCAGGCGGTGCTTCTGGACCTTGCCGCTCGCGGTCCGCGGGAGCGACGACTCGATCACGAACTCGCTCGGCTGCTTGAAGCGGGCGAGCCGTGTCGAGAGCCAGTGGGAGAGCGCTTCGAGATCGATCGAGGCACCGGGCCTCGCGACGAGATGCGCGCGCCCGGCCTCGCCCCAGCGCGAGTCGCTGATCGCCACGACCGCGGCCTCGGCGATGTCGGGATGGCTGACGAGGGCCGCCTCGACCTCGGCCGGATAGACGTTCTCACCGCCCGAGATGTACATCTCGCGCGCCCGACCCACGAGCGTGATGTCGAAGTCGTCGTCGCGGGTCGCGAGGTCCCCCGTCAAAAGCCAGTCGCCGCGGAGCGTCTCGCGCGTCGCCTCGGGCCGTTGCCAGTAGCCGAGCATCGTGATCGGCCCGCGCACCACGATCTCGCCGACTTGGCCGGACCCGACATCGCGCCAAGCCGCCACCGGTCCAGCGAGGCTCGCGGGGTCGACGAGTCGGATCTCGGCGTGGGGCAGGGGACGGCCGACACTACCGGCCTTCGCGAGCGCGCGGTCGGCGTCGAGGCAGGTGAGCAGCGAGGTCTCGGTCTGGCCGTAGCCCTGGATCATCGCGAGACCATGGCGATGATAGGCGCGGATCAATTCCGCGGGCGCGGCGGCGCCGGCGGTGAAGAGGAAGCGCAGCCGGGGCTTGTCGGACGCGCGGGCGGTCGGACCTGCGCCGGTCGCGGGCAGCGCGCGCGCTTCGAGGGCTTCGAGCAGGCGCTGATGGGCCGTGGGCACGCCGCCGAGATACGTGATGCCCTCGTCCTCGATCGCCTGCCAGACCCGCCTGCTGTCGAAGCCCTCCTGGATCACGACGCCAGCGCCACAGTAGAGCGCTGGAAGCGCCAGGATCTGGAGGCCGAGCGAGTGGAAGAGCGGCGCCACCACGAGCACGCGATCCTCGCGCGTGATCCCGAAGCAGGCGCGCGCGTTGCGACTGTTGAAGAGCGCCTTGCGCTGGGGCAGCAGCGCGCCTTTGGGCAGGCCCGTCGTGCCCGAGGTGTACATCAGGATCAGCGGGTCTTCGGGGTCGGGCGAGTCCGCAGGCGCTGCGGCCGCGACCGAAGCGAGCGCGCGCTCGTAGGCGTCGCCGGTCTCGGAGCTTCCGACTTCGAGGCGCAGTGGTGCGGGCGCACGCGACTCAGCGATCGCGAGGTCGGCGCGCTCGCGCCAGATCCGCTCGACCAGCAGCACGCGGGGCGCCGCATCGGTCAGCTGGAAGGCGACCTCGGTCGGCGTCAGCCGGGCATTGATCGGAAGCGCGATGGCGCCGATCCGGGCGCAGGCGAAGACCGCCTCGAGCACCGCACCCCGGTTCGTGAGCCAGAGGGCGACGCGCTCGCCGCGGGCGACGCCGTGCTGCGCGAGCCAGGTCGCGAGCTGCGCGACACGCTCGTCCGCCTCCCGGTAGCTGCAGCGCCGGAAATCGTCGGCCCAGGCGAGGGCAGCCGGCCGTTCCCGCGCCCAGTGCGCGATCCAGCCTCCGACTTCGATGGGCAGCGCGGGATCGGGATCCGCCGGTGAATCGGCGTGGGTCGAACGGGACATGGTGTGCGCCGACTGTACCCGATGGAAAGCGGGGCAGGGACGCCGCTTCGGGCCGTGCCGGACGGCGACTATGCTCGCCGCATGGGACGCACGCCGGGCGAGCAGCAGAAGGACCGCGGACGGGGCGGTCGCCTCGAACGCGAGCTCGTGCGCGCGCTCGAGACGCTCGAGGTCCGGGGCGCTCGCGTGCTGGTAGCGGTGTCCGGGGGGCGCGATTCGTGCGTGCTGCTCGATCTGTTGGTGCGCTGCGCGCCGGCTTTCGAGCTCGAGCTTCTGGTCGCTCATGTGCACCACGGTCTGCGCGGCGTCGAGGCTGATCGCGATGCCGCCCATGTCGAGGCGCTGGCCCGCGCTGCCGGGCTCGCCTTCCACGGGGTCCGCATCGATCCCGAAGCCGCGACCCGCGTCTCGCCGAGTCGCGTCCGGCCGACGCTCGAAGAAGCAGCACGCGACCTGCGGCGCGCGGTGCTGGGACAGCTCGCGGACGAGCTCGGCTGTCGTTCGATCGCGACCGCCCATCACGCCGGTGACCAGGCGGAGACCCTGCTCCTTAGGCTCCTGCGCGGCACCGGCCCCGACGGCCTCGCCGGCATGGCGCCGTCGAGCGAGGGCGGCCGCTGGCTGAAGCCGCTGCTCGCCGTTTTACCCGACGCGATCGCCGAGGAAGCCGGCGGCCGCCGCCTCGTGTGGCGAGAAGACGCATCGAACAGCGACCGCCGCTTCAGCCGCAATCGCGTGCGGCTCGACGTCCTTCCGATGTTGACGGCGCAATTCAATCCGCAACTCCTCAGGGCCCTCGGTCAGCTGGCCGAAGCGGCGAGAGAGGACCGCGAGTGGATCGAGGTCCTGGTCGAGGAGGCGGTCGCGAGTCGGATCAGCTGGTGTGATCCGGTGCTGCGATTCGCGCTCGAGGGTTGGGGCGAGCTGCCCGAGGCACTGGCGCGGCGGGTCGTGCGCCGGGGACTCGTGCAGGCGGGACTCGGGCGCGATGTGTCGAGGGTGCAGCTGCTGCGGGTGCTCGCGTTCCTTCGGCGCGGTCGCCGTGCAGGACGGGATAAAAAGATGGAGCTACCCGGGGGGTTCCTGCTTCGACGCGTTGCGGATCATTTCGAGCTCTCGACTGCGGCGCCGACCGGCGTCGGAGACGAGCAGGTCGCAGCTGAATCCCGGTGCTAGGGTCCATTCCAAGAGCAAGAACAGAATCGATGAGCGAACCGGCGGGGGGCCGGGACGGGTCGTCGATTGAAGATCGTCGCCGGGTGCCCGGGTTTCGAACCAGTTCCGGCGGGCGAGGGTCAGAGATCGGGGAAGGCAGCATCGAGGACGCCGATTCGGGCGTCGCTCCCAGATTTTACGCGCCCATGAGCTCCCGCAGGTCGGGGGCAGCTGGTCCGGCGGAACGCACTTTGTGGCCGTCTCCGGAGCATGCGATCGGAGCATCGATTGAATCAGCAGTTCTACAAGAATCTTGCCCTCTGGGACGTGATCCTCGTCGTCATGCTCCTGCTCTTTACGACCCTCAAGCAGAATGAGGCGGCTCCGGACAAGCTCGCCTTCAGCGACTTTATGGAGAGCGTCG
>JANNQH010000911.1:0-1808 GCA_031400655.1 Deltaproteobacteria bacterium
CGAAACTCGCGCCGCGCTGATCCCCGGCCTCCGGGCTCATCCGACCACGCTCGTCCTGCTCGCCTATCTCGACGGCGAAGCCGTGGGCCTTGCGACCTGCTTCTGGGGATTCTCGACCTTTGCCGCTCGGCCGCTCCTCAACGTCCACGACCTCGCCGTACTTCCGAAGTGCCGCGGACTGGGCGTTGGTCGCGCACTCCTGCAAGCCGTCGAGGCGAGGGCGCGGCAGCGCGGATGCGCGAAGCTGACCCTCGAGGTGCGGGAGCGAAACGCTCGCGCTCGCGGAGTCTACGAGTCAGAGGGATATGACCAATCCGGAAGCGGCGAAGAGCTCGGGCCCGACCTCTTCTACGTCAAGCGACTGTAGGATGTGAGTCGACCTCGACGGGCAGGTGATCGACCGGGTCTTGTATGCCAGCACGCGCGATCCCGCCTGAGCGGGATGCCGTCGCCGCGACCGCTGCCATGCCGCGCGGTCGCGCGGCAGTTCAAGCCGAATGCGGCCGAACGAGCTTCCCCGCTCCGCCCGCCGGCAGATCCCGCCCCGCGCGCCGGATCAGCTGCCCCGCGACGAACATGTGCTCGATGCCCTTGCTCCGGGCTACCAGCCGATCCGCGCCCGCCGGCAGATCGTGCACGCGTTCGAGGGCCGTCGTCCCGACCGTCTCGGGGTCGAACACGACGATGTCCGCCTTCATGCCGACCGCGAGACTCCCGCGATCGCGCAGTCCCATGAATTCCGCGGGCTGGCCCGTCAGGCGCCAGACCGCGCGTTCGAGGCTGATCGTCTTCGTCTCGCGCCACCAGTGCTGGAGCAGATAGGTCGAGAAGTCGGCGTCGCAGAGCTGGCTCGTGTGGGCGCCCGCGTCGGAGAGTCCCAGCAGCAGCCCATCCTGATTCAGCATCCAGCCGACCTGTTCGTCGTTGTCGTTGGTCATCGGGACGTGGAAGCGGGTCGCGAGATCCTCTTCGAGGGCGAGGTCGATCATCAATGCGAAGGCGCTGATCCCCCCGCGCGCCTTCGCGATCTCGCCTAACGTGGCGCCCCAGACGAGATCTTTATGGCGAAGGCTTTCCGAGACCCGGGCGCGGTCGACGACGTCGCCCCAGGAATCCGTGACCTCGCGCTCGGCCCGCTCGCGCCAGGCGGCATCGCGATAGCGCCCGGCCCGCTCCGAATGCGGTAGCTCCAGCACCTCAACGAAGCTCGGAACGTTCCCGAACGGCCCGGGATCCGTCAGCATGATCTGCACCACGATCGCCCGCCCCGCGATCTGCGGCCGGACGAAGCCCCCAGCAGCCGCCGTTCGCCGGACGACCTCCGGCGCATATTCCGGGTTGCGGCGGGTCGCCATGATCGCCGCCCACGACACCGGCCGATCGATCTCCTTCGCGAGCGCCGCGAACTCGTCGACGAAGAGATCGGGTCCCCAGGTCGCTTCAACGACACCGACCCCGCGGCGGCCTAGCTCGCCCGCCAGCGTTCGGATCTCCGAAATCTCGGCCAATCGGCTCGGCACCGGCCGGCCGTAGGCGCCGACGTGCGATGCCGCATGCGAGGTCGAGAATCCGATCGCGCCCGCGTCCATCGCCTCGCCGACGATGCGCCGCATCGCCTCGACCTCGTCCGGTCGCGCCGCGCGCTCGGTCGCGGCGTCGCCCATCACGTACTGACGCACGGGGGTGTGGCCCACGTAGGCGGCAACGTTGATCCGGAGCGGCAGCTGGGAAACGGCGGAGAGATATTCTGGAAATGTCTCGAAGCCCCACGGAATGCCCGCTTCGAGCGCTTCGAGGGTCATGCCTTC
>JANNQH010000912.1:0-3803 GCA_031400655.1 Deltaproteobacteria bacterium
CGGGACGCCTGCTCTTTGTCGGGTCACTCTCGGGCCGCGCACCCATCCCGTTCCAGGCACATTATTCGGCGAGCAAGGCGGCCATCGAAGCCCTCGTCTTCTCGCTGGCCAACGAGCTGCACCCCTTTGGTCTGTCCGTCAGCCTGATCGAGCCCGGAGACATCGACACGGCCTTCAACGACGTGATGGACTGGGGCGATGCCCCGCGCCAGTCGGCCTACGCCGAGCGCCAGCAACGCTGTGAGACGACGATCCGCGAATCGCTTCCCAAGGCGCCGAAGCCCGCGATCGTGGCGGACGCCGTGGCCCACGCGCTCACGTCGAAGCGCCCGCGGCTCCGCTATGCGGTCGGCAACGAGGCGCGGCTCGTGGGACTCGGCAAGCGCCTGCTCTCGGATCGCTTCAATCTAAAGCTGATACGGGACCATTTCGGGATCTAGTCAGGCGTCGACGACCTCGCGATGCCCGAGCTCGCGCAGCGTGGCCCGAACCTTCCGGGCTTCCGCAGCGACGCTCTCGGGGCTCGCCTTCGAGTCGGCGCGCCCGAAATCGAGATCGTGGGGGCTCCAGATGCACGATACGTGGAGATGCACGTGGCGCACCTCGAGGCCGAGGATCGTGAGGCCGACCTTCTCGGGCTGGTAGATGCGGTCGAGGGCGCGGCCGATCGCGTGCGCGACGCCCGCGAGATGTTGCATGACCTTCGGCTCGAGATCGGTCCAGGCATCGACCTCCTGGCGCGGGACGACAAGGGTATGGCCGGGCTTGAGCGGCGCGATCGTCAGGAAGGCAACGCAGACATCGTCCTTCCAGACGAAATGCCCGGGCAGCTTGCCTTCGATGATCTGGGTGAAGATGCTGGGCATGCGGCGTTCTCCTGGTATTCGAGTGCGCGAACGGATACACGAGATCGACGGCGGATCCCAGAGCCCGGACCGCACGCCGTGGTTGTCGGCGCGCAGGTCGTATACACCAGAAGCCCGCCTCCGAGGCCTACAGACGCCTACAGAGGCCGACAGGACCCTGACTTGAATTCCCTGCTTGCCGACCGCTCCTGGATCGCCGTCGCGAGCGCTGCCGCCCTCCTCTGCGCGCTTTTTCTCTTCGCCGCGTCGTGCGTATCGATCGTGCTCGAGCGGATCTCGCGCCGGCGGCGCCTCGGTTCGCTGGCCGAGCTCGCGCAGCGTGCGAATCCGACCCTGATCGTCGCCCTGGGCTGTCCGCCACGGACCCCGAGCGGGCGTCCGAATCGCCACCTGATCGGACGCGCGACGGCCGCGGCCGCGGCCTTCCACCACCTGCGCGAGGTGCCGGTCCTCTGCAGCGGGCGGGCCCCGGGCCCGGGCAAGAGCGAGGGAGCCGATGAGGCCGAAGCCCTGGCGACCCTGCTGGAAACCGCCCGCGTTCCGCGCACCTCGATCCTCTTCGATCGACGCGCCGCCCGCACGATCGATACGATCGAGCATCTCGCCGAGCATCACCGCGACGATCGGATCCTGATCGTGACCCAGGCGTTCCACCTGCCCCGAGCGCTCTTTCTCGCCCGGATGCAGGGTCTCGAGGCCTTTGGCCTCGCCGCCCCCGGACCAACACCGGGCTGGCGCGGCGAGCTGCGCGAGGGGCTCGCCCGGATGCGGGCGATCTGGGATGTCGGAATCCGGTGGATCAGGCGTTGACGCCGACGGCCGACCGCGCAGACTCTCGCAAGTGAAGCGCCACTGATCGAGCAGAGCTCGATTCGCGAGGGAGTCTGGGTGTCGGGTCGCTCGAAGCATCGCCTCTCGCCCCTCGTGCGACCCCAGTCCGCCGAGCTCCGTGTCGAGCTCGATCCGCGCCGCCCTGCCTATCGGGGCGAGGTCCGTTATGCGCTCTACCTCGACCGCGCGACGACCGTGATCGAGCTCCACGCGGCCGAGCTCGTCGTCTCACGCGCCGTCGCAAAATATAACGGCGAGACGCTGAAGGCGAAGATCGAGCTGCTGCAGGAGCGCGAGGTCGTCCGACTGACATTCGGCAAACGCCTCGCCGCCGGTGCCGTGCGCCTCGAGCTCTCGTTCAAGGGGCGGGTGCGCCGCGACCTGCGCGGGATCTATCGAAGCTCGGACCGGGAAAGTCCCTGGCTCGCGACCCAGCTCTGCCCGACCGACGCGCGGCGGTTCTTTCCGGCCTTCGACGAGCCCGCGCTGAAGCTCCGCTACCGGATCGCGGTGACGGTGCCGACAGACCAGACGGTGATCTCGAATGCGCCGGTCGAGTTCGAGGAGCAGGCCGGGCGCGGGCGGAAGACGGTGCACTTCGAGCCGACGCCTCCCCTCTCGGCCTATCTCGTCGCACTGGCCGTCGGGCCCTTCGAGGCCTCACCCGCGCTCTACGTCGGGGCGACACCGATCCGCGTCTACACGCTGCCCGGCCGCCAATCCCTCGCGAGCTTCGCGCGCGAGGCCGCCGGCGAGAGCCTCGAGCGGCTCGAGCGCTGGTTCGAGATCGAACATCCCTATCCGAAGCTCGATCTGCTGGCGCTGCCTGATTTCGCCTTCGGCGCGATGGAGAACGCGGGGGCCGTCTTCTTCCGGGATTCGGTGCTGCTGCTCGACGCCGCCCTGGCGAGCCCCGCCGAGCTCGAGCGCTCCGCCGAGACGATCGCCCACGAGCTCTCCCACATGTGGTTCGGGAATCTCGTGACGATGGCGTGGTGGAACGATCTCTGGCTGAACGAATCGTTCGCGACCTGGATGGCCTACGAGATCCTCGACGGCTGGCAGCCCGAGTGGCGCGTCTGGCACGAGTTCGCCCACCGCCGCGAGCAGGCCCTCGAGCAGGACGCGCTCATGACGAGCCATCCGATCGCCCCGCCGATTCGCGACGCCAAGGAGGCCCACGAGAATTTCGACGCGATCACCTACACCAAGGGCGCGTCGGTGCTCCGCATGCTCGAGCGCTATCTCGGGAACGAGCTGTTCCGCCAGGGGATCCAGCTCTATCTGCGCCGCCACCGCGAACGCGCGGCGACGGCGGCCGATCTGTGGGACGCGCTCTCGGAGGTCTCCGATCAGCCGGTCGAAAAGATCATCGCGCCCTGGACCCTGCAGACGGGCTTCCCGCTGGTCCACGTCGCGCGGCATAGCGACGGCGACCGCGATCAGATCCGCCTTCGCCAGGAGCGATTCACCGCCGGCGCGCCGAACCGAAGCGCTCAAGAGCCGGCCGCCACCACCCGCTGGCCGATTCCCTGGGTCGGCAGGGTCGGCCGCGGCAACGACGGCAATGCCCGGGCGATCCGCCACCTCTTCTCGAAATCACGCGACACGGCGCCGGCCCAGGGCGCCGCCCTCACCTGGATCTACGGCAACGCGGGCGAGGCCGGCTTCTTCCGCGTGCTGCACGGCGAATCGGAGTGGGAGGATCTGCTCGCCAGCCGGACGAGCCTCTCGCCGCTAGAGCGGATCGGTCTCGTCGGCAATCAGTGGGCGCTGGCCCGCGCGGGCCGCGCTCCGCTCGCCGCACTCCTCGATCTCGTCGCGAGCCTCGGCGACGACGATGATCCCGATGTGCTCGCGGCGGTCGAACGCGTCCTGACGCAGCTCTTCCGGCGCGTGGCCGCGCGGCGGGGACCGGAAGTCGAGGCGCGCTTGCGGGCGTGGATCGAGGTGTATTTCGGCGGCCAGATCGACACGCTCGGGCTCGAGCCCCGAGCGGGCGAGGACACCAGCCAGCGCGAACGGCGAGCGCGGATCCTCGGGATCGTCGGGGGACTCGGCCAGGCCGAAAGCGTGCGGGGCTTCTGTCTCGAGCGCACGACTCGC
>JANNQH010000913.1:0-3921 GCA_031400655.1 Deltaproteobacteria bacterium
GGGCCATACCGACAGCACCGGGACCGACGCCTACAACCTGGCGCTCTCCCAGCGCCGCGCCCGGGCCGTCAGCGACCATCTCGTGTCCAAGGGCATCGCGTCGATGCGCGTGCTCAGCGAGGGCTTCGGGGAGCAGTACCCGGTCGCCCCGAACGACACGGCGGAGGGCCGCCAGCTGAACCGTCGGGTCGAGCTGCGCCTGAGCCCGCTGACGGCGAGCTAGTCGAGGGCGCCTGTTCACTAGCCGATCTGGGCTATTCGCGACACAAGCCGGGATTTTGACCGGGTGTGCCGGTTTTTCATCGGCTCCGGTCTCAACCCGACACACGGTCGGGTCGACAAAGGCATGGATTTCGATTCGGGGAAGCGGTCCACACCCTCCCCCGAATCGTTTGCCCCAGCCTGGAGTCCGACGCGATATGGCGACCCGATTGGCGGGAAAATCCGACGAGCGAAGGCGTACCCCGCGCGTGAATTGCCGCCTCCACGGCCGCATCACCCGCGGCCGGGAGCGGATCCGGGCGCGCATCATCGACATTTCCGAGGGCGGCCTCTGCCTGCTCTCGCCGGTCTGGCTCAATCCTAAGCAGCCGATCGCGATCGCGATCGAGGTCCCCGGTCGCGAGACGGCGACGGTCCGCGTCGAGATCTGGCACATCCGGCGCGAGAAGAGCAAGACGTCCGCCAGCAAGGTCTGGATCGCCGGCGCCATCCTGCGCGACGCCGACACGGCCTACGCACAGCTTCTCGAAGCCGCGGGCGGCGCGGCCTCTACGTCACGCGTCGAACCAGCGCCCGCGCCCACGCCGGCAGTGCCCGCCCACACGAGCACGCAGACGAATGCGAGCGCCCGGAGCGTGGCCGCGCCCGGCAGCAAAAACGAACGAACGACTCGCGGAGAGGACCGCAGCGGGAAAGCGGCGCCATCGCCGATCGATTCGATCGACTCCGCCGACCCGCAAGTCTTCCGTCTGCGTTGCAAGGCGAAGGGCAGCCCACGCACGCGAATGTTGACGATCGCCGCAGACTCGCAAGCCGAAGCGCTCGAGCTCGCCCGCCAGGATCTCGGAACCGACTGGAGCGTGCTCGAAGCCCTCGAGGCCTGACTCCTCACACTGAGTCATATGGAGCCAGGGCGAGTCAGGCGGAGCCGACCCCGGAGTAGAACTGGCGCGTCCAGCGCCGGAACTCCGCGATGTACTTGTCGGTCTCGCACATCACCGGATTCGCGCGGTGGATCTTATTCTCCCAGATCGGCACGTCGTCCTTCACCCCGTTCACGATGCCCGTCATGAACTCTTCACCGAGCTCGTCGGCCACGTTCTTCGTCACGGTAAGGAGCCAGCGCATCTTCGAGTGGGTCGCATCGATCGGCGAGGACGAGACGAATAACATTGTCCCGACGCCGGGCAGCCCCTCGGAGACGACCGTCGAGAGGCCGAGGCCGAAAGTGTCGCGGACGAGCCGGGTATCGAACGTGCCCATCGGCGTCTCGCGCTGCATCTGGCTCGTCACGCGCACGAAACGCCCGTTCTCGGCGTACTCGGACTCGGAGGGCGGCGGCGCCGGCGTGCCGTGGACGACCTCGAAATGGGCCGGGTCGAAGTTGTTCTCGGCCATTTCCTGGACATGGATCGCGACGTCGATGTCGACGCAGCGCGGCGGCGTCCAATCGGGATGACCGATCACGCCGACCGTCGGCACCTCCCAATCGGGCGGCTTCTCCTCGGCGTGATGCCAGGCGAAGATCATGCAGTTGCGCTCGACGACGTCCCAGCTCTTGAGACGCGCGAGCGGCGGGATCGTCTTGCAGTGGGGGATCTCGACGCAGCGGCCGGTCTCGTCGAAACGCCAGCCGTGGAAGGGGCAGCGAAGCGACTCTCCGTAGACGCGCCCGCCGACCGCGAGATGCGCGCCGAGATGGGGACAGTAGGCGTCGAGCAGCACGGGCTTTCCGCTCCGCGTCCGAAACAGCGCCAGATCGCGGCCGAAGTAGTGGATGCGTTTCACATCCCCGACCTCGAGGTCCCGACTCCAGGCGACCGCGAACCAGCCGTTCGGGAGGGGCAGTTGGTGGTTCGTCTGCGCGGCATTCATGCGGGGTCCTCCTGGATTCAGGCGTGCGGCTCGAGGCGGCCAGGCTGATTGATTTTGTACTTGAAGTCAAGTACAAGATTGATATGGCCAGCCCCGACGCCAACGCGGATCCCCGTCCCGATGCCCGCCAGCTCGGCCGCGAATCGAAGCGCCTCGCCGTGATCGAGCGCGTCCTCGACGCTGCCGATTCCCTGTTCGAAGAGAAGAGCTACGACGGGACCAAGATCTCCGACATCTGTGGCCGGGCGGAGATCGCCTACGGAACCTTCTTCAACCATTTCGACGAGAAGCGCGATCTGCTCCGGGGACTGTCCGAGCGAGCGCTTCACAAGCTCACGGAGCAGCTCGAAGGGTTGGCCAAGCAACAGGCCAGCGTCGAGCGACAGATCGCCTACCTCTTCGAGGAGGGCGCCGCGAGTCTCGACCCCGCGCGCCGCGATCTGCTCGGCCAGATCTGGACCGTGACCGTCGCCGACGCTCCCGCGGATAACGACCGCCGCTTTCATGCCGCCTTCGAATCGTTTCTCGCGGAGGGCGTGGCCCGCGGCCAGGTGCGCAGCGACATCCCCATCGAGACTCTCGCCGAGATCGTCGGCAGCGCCTTCTCGAGCATGACGCTCAGCTGGGTTCATTTCGAGGACTACCCCGTGCGGGAACGCGCCGCCGCGACCGCGCGATTTCTGGCCTCTGCCCTCGCCGTGCCGCGACCTTGATTGGAGGAACGCCTCTCATGCGCCATCTCGTCATCTCATCCGACTGTCATGCAGGCCTCCCGCCGGAGCGCTACCGCGACTATCTCGACCCGAAATACCGCGCGCGCTTCGACGTCGACATCGCGGCCCAGATCGCGCAGCGCAAGGAAGCGGCGAAGCTCTTCCTCGTCGACGAGTTCAACGAGCGCTGGCGGGCCGAGAACTGGAACGGCCTCACGGGCGCCTGGGATCACAAGAGCCGGATCGACGTCCTCGATGTCGACGGCATCGCCGCCGAGGTCATCTTTCCCGACGGCATCACCGAATTCAACAGCCCGCCCTTCGAGGCCGGCCTCGGACTTGCGACCGAGGGCGTCGATCCCGAGCTGCAATGGGCCGGTGCGCGCTCGCATAACCGATGGCTCGCCGAGCTCTGCCAGATGGCCCCCGAACGGCATATCGGGCTCGCCGTCGTGCCGGCGCTCTGGGACGTCGACGAAGCGGTGCGCGAGGTTCGCTGGGCGCAGAAAAACGGACTGCGCGGGATCCTGCTGCCGGTCGTCTGGGGCAAGCTCCCGCCCTATCACCTCCGCCGCTACGACCCGCTCTGGGCCGTCTGCAGCGAGCTCCAGATGACGGTCCACTTCCACTCCGGCCCGGCGGCCCGCGACGACGCCTTCGCGCTCGAGCCCGACGGAACGCTCGCGACCGGCGCGATGGGGATCTACACGTCGGAAGTCTGCTGGTGGCTCGTGCGGCCGCTCAGCTTCCTGATCTGGGGCGGCGTCTTCGAGCGCCATCCCGAGCTGCGGGTCGCCGTGACCGAGGGGTCCTGCATCTGGGTGCCCGAATACCTGGCGCTGCTCGATCACCGCTACACGGCCCACCACGCCAACGCGAAGATGGGCAACTTCACGAGCCATCTGCCGCTCAAGCCCAGCGACTATTTTCGCCGCAACGTCGCGGTCGGCGCGAGCGTGCTGGCGCGGCGCGAGGTCGAGATGCGCACGGAGATCGGCGTCGTGTCGATCATGTGGGGCAGCGACTATCCCCATCCGGAAGGGAGCTGGCCCGCCACCGACGACTCGCGGGTCGAGGCCCTGCGCGGCGTCTCCCAGGCGGACATCGCCGC
>JANNQH010000914.1:0-8192 GCA_031400655.1 Deltaproteobacteria bacterium
TGGCGGAGAGGGTGGGATTTGAACCCACGAGGACTTTCGTCCTGCCGGTTTTCAAGACCGGTGCCTTCAACCGCTCGGCCACCTCTCCGCGCCGGGGCGCCAGATTAGCGCGGCGGGCGACGTCTTTGATCAGCCGGTGGAGAGGGTCGAAAAGATCGCCTTTCGGATGCCCAGATGGGCTTTGGCCGATCGGCCGAGCGATTTTTTCGTCCGGAAAACCGTTCCGCGGAGCACACCCCCGCGATCCTCATGGCGCGCACGGTCGACGATGGGTGCACGAGCTAGTATGCGGCCGTGAACCTCGACCTCGCTTCGAAACGCGCCCTCGTGACCGGCAGCTCCCGCGGCACCGGTGCTGGAATTGCTCGCGTTCTCGCGCGCGAAGGGACGACTGTTTTCGTCCACGGATTCGAGCTCGACGCGGCCGAATCCGTCGCGAGCTCGATCCGCGCAGAAGGCCACGTTGCCCATGCCGTCGCGGGCGACATCCGCACGGATGGCGGTGCACAGCAGGTGGCGGACGCCGTCGGCGAGATCGACATCCTCGTCAACAACTACGGCGTCGCCGAGGGCGGGAGCTGGCAGAGCGCGACGGCGGATTGGATCGACATCTACGAGAAGAACGTGCTGTCCGGCGTCCGCCTCGTGCAAGCGTTGACGCCCGGCATGCAGGCCCGCGGTTGGGGCCGCGTCGTCTTCGTGAGCACCGTCGGCTATGCGCGCCCGAACTCCCGCATGCCGCACTACTACGCCTCGAAGATGGCGCTCATCAACATGACGCTCTCTCTCGCGAAAGAGCTCGCGCATACGGGCATCACCGTCAACTGCATCAGCCCCGGCATCATCGCGACCGCCGAGATCCGGGAGATGTACGAGCGACGCGCAATCCAGAAGGGCGAACCGAGCGACTGGGCGAGCCTCGAGCAGCAGATCGTCCGCGCTGATATGCCGAATCCCGCCGGCGTCGTCGGCACGCCCGAGGATATCGGCGAGCTCGTCGCATTCCTCGTGAGCGATCGCGCCCGCTACATCAATGCCGCCAACATCCGGATCGACGGCGGGGCAGCGGACTCGACCCACTGAGATCGGGTCGACCGGCTCAACTCGAAGTGATCGAAGCCGCTGCCACCGGCCGCCGGCTCTCGAGCTCGTCCAGGATCGCCCGGTGGCGCACCCGCCCGAGCAGATAACCTCCGGCGATGATGGCGCTCAGCAGGACGAAGACGGACGGCACGAGCGCCGTCAACGCGCGCAACGTCCAGACGACCGACGCAGCGTTCGCTTCGCCCGGCTTGAATCCGGCGACGTCGAGGATCAGGAACGCGCTCGCGACACCAACAGCGCCGGCGATCTTGCGCAGGAACGTGAAGACACCGACGTAGAGTCCTTCGCGGCGCTCACCGGAGGCGAGCTCGTCCTCATCCGCCACGTCGGCCACCATCGACCACGGGATCATGTCCGCCGCCGAATAACCAATGCCGGAGAGCAGCGTCGCGACGACAGTCACCGCGAAGGGCCACTCGGGCTGATTCACGAATAGACAGGCGAGCCCGAAGACCCAACCGATGCAGCCGTAGCGATAGACCGTGGCCTTGTCGCGGCCCCGGGAGAAGCGCAGCCAGAACGGCATCGCACCCGCCACGGCGACGAGGAAGATCCCCATCACGATCTCGAAATCATCGGGCCGTCCGATCACGTACGTGAAGTAGTGGAGGAAGAGCGCCATCGGGAGATCGATCGCGATGCGGCCGAGCGCAAACAGCCCGACCAGGCGGCGGAAGCTCTGGTTGCCGTAGAGGAGCGCGAAATACGCCCGCGTCGTCTGCTGCGGACCGCTCCGGAATGTGTGGCGTTCGGCGGTGACCCACCAGATCGGAAGCCAGGGGAGCACGATCCAAAACGCGAGCACCGCCCCGGCAATCTGCCAGGCGCGAGCGTCGCCGCCCAGCGCCGCGGCGAGCGGCCGGAAGACGACGAGAGTGAAGAGCGTGCCGAGAATCGAGGCGACCGAGCGATAGGTCGCGAGCGAGGTTCGCTCGTGGTAGTCGTCCGTCAGCTCGGGGAGAAGCGCGTGGTACGGGACTGCCACGACCGTCATGCAGAAGCTGATCAGGAGGTAGACCGCGGTGTAGTAGGCAAATTCGAGAGAGCCATTCTCGATCGCGGGAGCGGCCCAGAGCGCTGCGAACGAGAGCGCGAAGGGCACGGCGCCGATCAACAGGTAGGGTCGCCTGCGTCCCGCCTTCCAGGTCGTGCGATCGGAGATGCGCCCCATCATGACGTCGAAGATCGCGTCGGTACTGCGGCCCACGAGGGGAACGAGACCGGCGAGGCCGATCCGCATTCCGATGACATCGGTCAGGTAGAACGGAAAGATCATCGTGAGCGCGACGAGCGCCACGTTGACCGAATGGTCGCCCATCCCGTAGACGATCTTCAGTCGGAGAGGCAACGGCTGCGATTCCACGAGCGGACACTACACGAGCCTCGAGGTCGCGGGCACCGCGGCAAAGACCCGCGAGAATCCCGCAGCGCCCACACCGACCCGCCCCTATGCTGCCGCCTATGGCCAGCGTCTCGCACCTATCCAGCGCCCCGAGCTCGCATCGCCTCGCCGCCCTCGATTGGATGCGCGGATTCGTGATGGTCTTGATGACGATCGACCATGCGTCGCAGACCTGGAACGCGGGCCGCGTGTCCGCGGACTCCGCCTATCTCCTGAATCTCGCGACCGGCCAGCCCGCCTGGATCCCGGGAACAGAGGTCGATCTCGCGCAGTTCCTCACGCGCTGGATCACCCACCTCTGCGCCCCGACCTTCTTGTTCCTGTCCGGGACCTCGCTCGCGATGAGCCTCGAAGGTCGGCGCGCGCAGGGCGCCGCCGAGATCTCCCTCGACCGCCATCTCTTCATCCGCGCCGTCGTGATCGCCGGATTCGAAGGACTCCTGACGCTGCTCGCCGGCCAGGGCATCCTGATTCTCCAGGTTCTCTACGCCATCAGCGCATCGATGCTCGCCATGATCGTTTTAAGGCGATTGCCGACGCGGGCGCTGCTCTTTCTCGGACTGGCCTGGCTCGCCGGAAGCGAGCTCGTCATGATGACGTTCTTTCCTCCGCCGATGACGGCGACTGCGGCCGCCGCTGCCGCCGCGCAGGGAGCGAGTGCCGCCGCACCCTCGCTGCTCGCGCGGCTCTTTCTCGTCCCGGGCCTCAGCGCACCGGCCTTCGTCCTCTACCCGATGACCCATTGGCTCGCGATGATGCTGCTCGGCTGGGCGTTCGGACGACATCTCCTCGAACGCAAACGCGACGACGCCTCGTGGCAGCAGACCGAGAAGCTCCTGCTCTTCTCGGGACTCTCGGGTGTGCTCGTCTCGCTCTTCCTGCGGCGCGCAAACGGCTACGGCAACATGGGCCTCCTGCGCGACGACGCGTCGCTGGTCCAGTGGCTTCACATGAGCAAGTACCCGCCGGCTCTCGTCTACTCGCTGCTCGAGCTCGGCCTGATGGCGCTCTTGCTCGTGCTCTTTCTCCGCTTCGAGCGCCGCATGCGCGGAGCGCCGTGGCGCCAGAATCCGCTGCTCGTCTTCGGACAGACCGCGCTCTTCTTCTACGTCTTGCATTTCCTCGTGCTGGGCGGGTCCGCTCTCGCGATCACGGGGGGCATGATGCAGCGAGGTCTCCTCGAGACCTACCTGGCTGCCGGGGCGACGCTGGTCGTTCTCTACCCGGTCTGCCTGGGATTCCGCGCCCTCAAGCAGCGGTACCCGACTAGCGTTCTTCAGTACATCTGACGCGCCATCTTTTTTGTTCGGCGCGGAACCGCCTCGAGACTCGCTCGTTCTCATGGTTCGGACCCCGAACGAGAGGAGAGCCCGATGCGATTCGCAGCTGAGCGAGCGAGGGGTACTGCTGGGAGCCCGACCCCAGCAGCGAAGTCGAGCTCGTCGAAGTCGATCAGGGAGGTTTCCGGGCGCGGCCTCTCGCAACGTCTCGGCAGGCGTTAGCATCCCGCTGAGTCGAGCGACCCCGCACGAGGAGCAGCCGAGCTTGGGCGAATACCGCAATCCCTCTGACCACCCGTTCGAGCAGATCTTCAACTTCCGCGATCTCGGCGGCCACACGACCCACGACGGCCGCCGCGTCGCACGCGGACGCCTGCTTCGCAGCGGCCACCTCGGCCACGCGAGCGAGACCGACGTCGCAATCCTCTCCCAATACCGCCTGCGCCGTGTATTCGATTTCCGAACGGCCAGCGACATCGGGATCGAAGGCGGCGATCGCTTACCGCCCGGCGCCTCGAACTTTCTCCTCCCGATGCCCGACCCGGCGAAGGGTGGCGACATCCGAAAGCTGATGACCGAGAACCCGCCGGAGAAGCTGGCGGAGATCTTCGGCAACGGGCGAGCCGAAGCGATGATGCGCGACGCCGCGGCAGGTCTCGTCCGCGAAAGACGCGAGCCCTATTCGCTCTTCCTGAAGGAGCTCGCGCGAGAGACTGCGGTTCCCGCGCTGTTCCACTGCTCCGCCGGCAAGGACCGCGCGGGCTGGGCGGGCTCGGTCGTGCTCTTGACGCTCGGTGTCCCCGAGGAGCAGGTCATCGAGCAATACCTGCTCTCGAACCGCGCGGCCGAAGCGATCATCGAGCACAACCGCACGCCCGGGCGCGAAAAGTGGTCGGGAGTCCTCGCGCCCCTGATCGGCGTGCGCGAGGAGTACATCGAATCGTCCTTCGAGGCCGTTCGGCAGGATTGGGGCGACTTCGACGGCTATCTGCGGGACGGGCTTCACATCACAGATGCGGAGCGGGAAGCGATTCGCGCGAACCTGCTCGAGTAGACCGAGGGCGGGCGAATCAACCGTCCGTCGAGAGGAATTCGAGCAGGTTGCCGTCGGGATCGCGGAAGTAGACCGACTGCCCGAGCTTCCCGTCCGCCGCCGGTCGCGGCACAGGGCCGTCGACGACCTCGACGCCATGCTTCCCAAGCAGCGCCACCGCCTCGGCGATCGGCCCGTCGAATCGGAAACAGACGTCCTCGGAGCCCGGCATCGGTACGCGCGCGTGGGGCTTCGCGGGTGAGGCCACCGAATGGATGCTCATGCGGCTCTGGCCGACCTGCAGGATCACGACGGGAATCTTGCCAGCACGCCACTCGGCCTCGTAGATCGTCGTCGCGGCGAGGACGCGCTTGTAGAAGTCGAGGGTGGCGTCGATGTCGGCGCAGGTGATGGCGACGTGGTCGAGTCCTCGAACCGGCATCCGATGCCTTTCTGCTCCGATCGGCCGATTCCGGCCGATTCAAGCTTCACGCAAGCAGCTTCGCCAGCAGAGCCTAGAGAACTTCCGATCGGGCCACAGCCTGTTGCGGGCTCCTCCGCGCCTCCAACCAGCTCACGTCGTCCAGCACCGCTGACTGCTCGGAGACATGGAGTTTGCCGAGCGCATACTGTTCATTCTCCGCCATTTCCGCGATGTCGGTCGATGAGAATCATTTGCGTGATTATCTGGGCAATTAACACTCTTGCAATGGACGTACTTGCGAGCCACCTTGAGGGACCGGTATCGCGGACCCCGACATCCTGGGGAATAGGCGTTTCAAGCCCCATTTACTCACCGGCGGGTAGGGACCATTCTGGCAAACCAGATGATCCGCGGGTCATCCTGTGCCGAAGGCGGGGGGGCGATGACAGCGACCGTATCGAAGACAAAGATTTTTCTGGCTCGATTGGTGGTCGTGCTGATGGTCGCGTTCGTCGTTCTTGGGGTGGCCATGTACGGTCTCTCGGTGCCGGTTTTTGAGCGCATCTGGCAAAACCTGCTCGACCGTCCGAGCGGGCCGATGACCTTCCGTTTCGTTCTCCAGCCCATCATGGCGACGATTGCGGCGCTCGTCGCCGGCGTCAAGGACGCCCGGACCGGGCGCACGCCCTACCTCTGGGCCGTTCTGACCGATCCAACGAAACGCGGCAGTCGCCTGCACGAGGGACTGATCGCGACTGCGCGGGTGATACTTCTGGGCCTGTGCATGGACCTGGTCTACCAATTCATCGTGTTCTACACGTTCCATCCCGCCGAGGCGGTGATCGTCGCGGGCTTGCTCGCCTTCATGCCGTACCTGCTGCTGCGGGGCCCGATCGCGCGTGTCGCCCGCTGGTGGCTCGGCCGTGGATCGGCAAACCAAATCCACTGATGGGGTCCGGACTCGAGGATCGATGAGCATGACGTCCCGCACGGAACAGGTTCAGGCCGCGGTGCAGCGGCTGACGCCGGAGCGCCGATATCTCGCGGCCGACTTGATTGCGGCGCTCACCTTTGCCGTGGTCAACGTGCCGCAGGCGATGGCGCACGCTCTGCTGGCGATGGCCAATCCGGTGCTGGGCATCTACACGTTGATGATTGCCGTGCCTGTTGGTGCCGTCTTCAGCAGTTCGGTCTTCATGAATGTGTCGAGCACTGCTGCACTGTCGGTGGCCACCGGCGTCGTGCTGATGGATTTCCCCGAAGGTCAGAGGTCGCAGGCGCTCGTCGTGCTGGTGCTGCTGGTAGGCGTGATCCAGTTGCTGGCGGGCCTGTTCAGGCTGGGGTTTCTGGTCCGCTTCGTTTCCAACGCGGTGATGACCGGCTTTCTCAACGGCGTGGCCGTGCTGATCATCCTCGGCCAGTTAGGCGACCTGACGGGCTACCGGAGCGCGTTCTCGAACCGGGTCGCCCAGGCCTTCGACCTGTTGTTGCGGATCGGCCAGATCGATGTGCAGGTCAGCATCATTGGCGGGGCGACGCTGGCGCTGATGTTGGCGATGCTGTCCCTGAAGCGATTGCAGCGCTTCGCCTTCATCATCGCGATTGCGGTGGCCACCGTCCTGCTGGTCGTGCTGAACCTCCAGTTCATACCGACCGCCGCCATCTTCGGCAGCGTCCCAGTGGTCGGTGACATCGCCGCGATCGCGCGATCACTGCCCGAGTTGACGATGCCTCAGCCGTCACTCGTTATGTCGCTGCTGTTGCCGGCCTTCTCGGTGGCCGTCATCGGCCTGGTCCAGGGCGCGGGCGTCAGTCAGGGCACGCCCAACCCGAACGGTCAGTACCCGAACGTGTCGCGCGACTTTCTGGGCCAGGGCGCGGCCAATATCGCTACCAGCCTGGTGGGCGGCATTCCGGCCGGCGGGTCGGTGTCTGGGACCGCGTTGCTCGTCGGCGCCGGGGCCAAATCGCGCTGGAGCAATATCCTCGTCGGGCTGTTCGTGGCCCTGATCGTGCTGCTGGCCGCGCCGCTCGTCGAGCGGGTGCCCATGCCTGCGTTGGCCGCCTTGCTCATCGTGGCCGGCTACCAGGGCTTACGCGTCGAACAGGCGCTCATCGTATGGAAGACCGGCACGATCTCATCGGTAGTGATGGTCGTTACATTCGTGGCCACCTTGATCGTTCCGCTGCAGTTTGCAGTCTTGCTGGGCGTGGCGCTGAGCATCCTGCTCCAGACCATCAGCCAATCGAACAAGGTGGTCGTGACCCAGTGGGTACTGCAACCGCAGGGGTTTCCGCTGGAGCAGCCGGCTCCCAAACAGTTGCCCAGCCATCGCCTGACCCTCTTGCACGTGTACGGAAGCCTGTTCTTCGCGGCGGCCAAGAGCATGGAAGAGCTGCTGCCGGCCGTCGGCGAGACCAGCCACGCCGTGGTCGCCATCAACTTGCGCGGCCATAGCGAGATCGGCAGCACCTTCGTGACCGTCTTGCAGCGCTATGCTCAGGGGTTACAAAGCCACGAGAGCAAGCTGATGCTGGTTGGGGTGGACACTGCGGTTCGCGACCAACTCGCCAAGACCGGTGCACTGGCAATCATCGGCGAGGAAAACGTCTTCATCGCCACGCCGCAGCTCGGTGTGGCGCTGAACCAGGCCGTGGCGGCAGCCAACGCCTGGCTCGACCAAGCCCCCATTGGCGCCGCGCCGCGATCGTCTTAGGATCACGGCTGACAATCCGCGCCCCCGGCTTGGTCGCTGCGAGCGACAGGCCGTCAATGAATTGCACCACGAGGATGTCCAGCGATGAGTGCCCCACAGGCCAGCGGCCAGCTAGAACGGTTTGAAGTTCGGGTGACCGCCGACAGCCATTTCGCCTGGCTGCGCACCCGCCTCGCCGTCGAACGCACGATGATGGCCTACATGCGCACGGCCGTGTCGCTGATCGGGTTCG
>JANNQH010000915.1:0-2862 GCA_031400655.1 Deltaproteobacteria bacterium
CACCGGGTCGCGTCGCGAACCGTCGCTCCGCGAGAGCGACGGGCGCGAAGGATCGCCGGTGGATGGGACACGGGCCGTAGCGCTCGAGCGCAGCGACGTGCTCGGCGGTGCCGTAGCCCATGTGGCGCTCGAAGCCGTAGACGGGGTAGCGCTCTGCGAGGCGCGCCATCGCGGCGTCGCGGTGGACCTTCGCCACGATCGACGCGGCCGCGATGCTCGCGTCCTTCTGATCGCCCTTGATGATCGAGGTCTGGGGCACGTCGATCCCGGGCACGCTGCGTGCGTCGACGAGCAGATGGCCGACGACCTGGACACGGGCGAGGCTCACCACGGCCCGTCGCATCGCTTCGAGCGCCGCGCGGTAGATGCCCAACTGATCGATCTCCTCGACCGAGACCTCGCCGATGCCGATGCCGAGCGCCGTCTCCCGGATCTCCCGCGCGAGCTGTACCCGGCGCGCGGGCGGCACGCGCTTCGAATCGTCAAGCCCCACGAGCTCGACGGCCGCGGGCAGTACGACCGCCGCCGCCACCACCGACCCCGCGAGCGGCCCGACGCCCACCTCGTCGACACCCGCGATTCCCCGCACGCCGCGCGCACAGAGCGCGTCGCGCAGCGCCAACAGACCCGCGAGGCGCGCGCGCTCGCGTTCCCCCGCCATCCGCTTCGCCTCACTGCGGATCAAGAGCTCCCGGGCACCGGAGCGCGGATCGCGCGCGAGCTCCGCGACGAGCGCGTCGAGCTCGCTGCCGCCGCGGCAGGCGGCGAAGGCCGCGCGGAGCTCAGCCAGCGCGCGCGGGCGCGGTGCAGCTCTTTCTGATTCTCCGGCTCCGATCGACATCGGCAGGTCTCCGCGCGCGTCAGTCCGGGTCGGAGTCTCCTCGGGAAGCGGCGTCCTCGCCAGGGCGGATTCCGGCGCGCTGCTCGAGCCGTCGCACGCGGCGCAGCAATTCGGGCAGGCGCTTCAGTGCCGCCATCGCGCGATGCCAGCTGCGCTCCTCCATCGCCGGGGAGCCGAAGACCCGTTCACCGTCCGGCACGTCGTGGTGCAGACCGGCGCGGGCACCGACGAAGGCCCGCGCGCCGATCCGCAGGTGGCCGGTCGTCCCCGCCTGGGCCATCACGATGGCGCCCGGTCCGACGATCGTGCCGCCGGAGAGCCCGCTCTGGGCGACGATCAGTGCGTTCTCGCCGATGTCGCAGTTGTGGGCGATCTGGACGAGGTTGTCGATCTTGGCGCCGCGCCGGATGCGCGTCTCGTCGAGAGTCGCGCGATCGACCGTCGTATTGGCGCCGATCTCGACGTCGTCTTCGACGACGACGCGCCCGCGATGGGCCATCGCCGTCGGGCGTCCCTGCTCATCGGCGACGAGGCCGAAGCCGTCACTCCCGAGCACGACGCCGGGCTGGAGCACGACGCGGTCGCCGAGCTGCGTGTCCTCGCGGATCACGACGCCGGAGTGGATCCAGCAGTCGCGCCCGACCACGACGTTGCCCGCGAGCGTCGCATTGGCCGCGACGACGCTGCCAGCGCCGACGCGGCTTCCCGGTCCGATGCGAGCGCCGGGCTCGATCGCCGCCGCCGGATCGACGACCGCGCTCGGGTCGACATGGGCACCGGGCGCGATGCCTGCGGCTGGGCGCCGGGCGGGCAGGAATCGCTCCACGAGGCGCGAGAAATCGTGGGCCGGGCGCGGGCTGCGGAGCACGGCTCGCATCGGCACGGCGAGCTCGATCGGTGCGACGACGGCGCGGGCGGGACATTTCGCGAGGGCCGCGAGGTGCGTGCGGTCGCGGATAAAGACGAGCTCGTCGTCGCGGGCGGCGGCGAGCGACGCGAAGCCGTGGATCTCGAGCGCCGCGTCGCCCTCGACCTCGCAGCCGAGCACCCGCGCGAGCTCGGCCAGCCGGATCGGCCCGGCCGTCCTCGGCACGAACTAGCGGGCGAGCAGCACGGCCACGGGCGACGTCCGCGCCACCGAAGCCGCGTTGCTGCCCAGGAAATAGTCCGTGATCCGATTGCGGCCGTAGGCGCCCATCACGATCAGGCTGGCGCGCACTTCCTTCGCGGTGTCGACGATCTTCACGTCGGGCCGGCCGAGGGTCGAGGAGGTCTCCCTGACCGGCACTGCGAGCCCGCCCACGAGCTGGCGCACCTCGTCGAAGCGCGCGACCGCGCGACCCTTGTCCTTCGAGTCGACGAACACGTGGACCGCTTCGTTCAGTCCGTTCGCCAGCGCGACGGCCAGCTTGGCGGCGATTCGCGATCCGGGCGAGCCGTCGAAGCCGAGCACCAGCGGGCCCGTCAGCGGTGCCCCGCTCGGGACGAGGATCGTGGGCTTGTTGGTCTTTCGCAGGATCGTGTCGGCCGTATGGCCCACCAGCGAGTTCTTGTCGCGGCTTCCGGCGCTGTTGCGCCCGATCACCAGCAGGTCGAACGACTGGACCCGCTCGACGATCCGATCATCACACGGTCCCTGCAGGACCTCGCAAGTTGCATCGAGCCCTTCACCACGAGCGCGTTCGTTGAAACGTCGGGCCACGGCATCGGCGCGGGCGCGGTAGTAGGAGGCCACTTCGGCTTCGGGAAATGCCGGGAGATTCAGGCCGGAGCCCGCGGGCGCGCGAAACCGCCGCTCGTCCACGACGGACACGGCTGAGAGCTTGATGCGCAAGCGCGAGGCGAGACCCATCGCCGTCTGCTCTGCCGCATTGCCGTCGTCCGAGCCGTCCGTCGCCACCAGAATCGTCTCAATCATGTCGTGCTCTCCCGATGATCCCAGCCTGGGATTTCGAACGTGCCCGCAGGATCGGCCGAACAGCCCCGAAGGTTTCGACCTTGGGGGGATGAATCTCACGGGG
>JANNQH010000916.1:0-1817 GCA_031400655.1 Deltaproteobacteria bacterium
GGCGGTGCGCAGATTGCGGAATGCCTGGATCACCTGGGTATAGAGGTCGCCCTCGCCGATCAGCTTGAAGCTCTCGTCGAACGCGCCCTGCCCCGCGATGAAGGCGAGGCGGCCGCCGCGGGCGCGCACGATCTGGGTGAAAGCATCCAGGACGAACAGGCCCTTGGGGTTGATGCGCTCGATTTCCATCTTCGATCCTCCTTGCTGCGAGATTCTGCGCCCTTCGAGATGTCGAGTCAGGCGTCGACGAGCCGGATCGCGTCGCCGGTGTGAATCCGGCCGCCGCGCAGAACCTGGACGCCAAGGCCGAGATCCATTCCACAATCGCGCACGAGAGTGCGCATGATGCGGGGATCTTTCGGGAGGCCCGGCTGCGCATGGGTCGTCATCCCGCAGCGCATCATCGGCATGCTGAAGGCGAGGAGCGCGTCGCCCACCGCGACCGTCCGTCCGACGAAGCCCAGCTCCGGCCAGTCGGCACCCGCTGATGCCGCGCTTCCGTGCGAGTCCGATCCCGTCGCCGGCTCGAGCTCGACGACCAGATTCGGCCGAAACCGCCGCTCGTCGATCACGGAGTCGGGCATCCGCGCCGCCAGACTCGCGAGCGAGCGGGTCGACAGCAGGTGCAGGTCGAAAAAATCGAAGTAGGTCCCGGGCGGAGAGACGTACTCGCCGACAATCGAGAGATCGACGGGCGCCTCGCCCATCACCGGGACGGACTCCTCCGGCAGCAGCCCGCTCGCTTCGCGGATCTCGGCCTCGGGATCGGTGATCGGCCGCGCGCGGCGATAGTGGGCCTTCTCGTCCGCGGGAAGCCGAGGACAGAGCGCGACCGCTCGACCGAGCCGCTTGCTCAACCGCTCCGAAACTTCGGGATCGTCGGAGCGAACTCGGCCTTCGCCGAGATCGATCTCGACGCGTGCCGACTCCTCGCCGCGGGGCTCGTTCACATAACGTGCGGCCAGCTGCAGGAGCTCGGGGATCTTCTTGGCCCCGCGAATCTCCCCGGCTCCTAGATCCCGAATCGCCCAGGCCCGATCGCCGACGAGGCCGAATCGCTTTTCGACCCGCGACTCCCGGATCGATTCGCCCCCCATCGATTTCACCGGGTGGCGATGGATCGAGACGACCGCGCCGATCGCGCGCCCGCTCGTCATCGCGGGGGCTTCGGCGCGGCCGCCCGCTCCGCCGCCCGCTCGGCCTCCACGACCCGCGCCGCCTCCGCCTCGACCCGCGTCCCCTCGAAGAAGCGCGGGTTCATGCGCGTGTAGAAGCGGATCGGGTTTGTGCAGACGAATTCGCGAAAATCGCCCTCGTCGAGGTGGCCGTGCTCGACCAGCTCGTGGGCCTCACAGAGGATCTCCTCCATGTCGGGCACGTCCCAGTGGCCCATGTCGGAGCTGAACATGGCGCGGAGCTTCGCGCCGTGGGGATTCGATTTCGCACTGAACGCCCAGGCGACCGTCGGATCGTCGGCCTCACAACCGAAATAGAAGCGCGGCACGAAATTCTCGACGATGTCCTCTTCGCGCTCGATCCCGCACTGGATCCACTCGTCGGTAAAAGGCGGCTCGGGCTCGAGCCGAGCGAGGCTCTCGACGAGACCCGGAACCTTCGGATGGAAATGGGCGTCCTGGTACTCCTCGAAGAGCTGCAGAATCAGCGCGCTGTCGAGGCGCTTCGGATCGAGGTGGCCGATCGTCTCGCGATTGCGCTTCTGCCAATGGGAGAGGATGTCGGCGTAGAGGATGCAGGCCCAGCCGACCCCGCCCTCGAGCAATCCGAAAGCGAGCTCCGGAAAGCGGTGCGTCACGCCC
>JANNQH010000917.1:0-8409 GCA_031400655.1 Deltaproteobacteria bacterium
GCTCCAAGGTGATGAAGACGCGACCAGCAAGCTCTCCCGCGAACACGCCGTCAGCCAATCCGTCTCCGGCCTCATCACCGTCGCCGGGGGCAAGTACACGACCTACCGCGTGATGGCGAAAGACGTGGTCGACGTCGCCGCCCACGCCCTCGACCGCGCCCTCGACCGCAAGATCCCGCCCTGCTGCACGGACGAGATCCCCCTGATCGGCGCCACCGGCTACCGCGCCTTCTGGAATCGCCGCGAAGTCCTGGCCGAGCGCGCGGGCCTCCATACCCACGTCGTCGAGCATCTGCTCTCGCGTTACGGCTCCCGCACCCAGGAGCTCCTGGACCTGATCACTGCCGATCCCGCGCTGGGCCGCGCCGTCGACGGCGCGCCGACGTACCTCTCCGCCGAGATCCACTACGCCGCGTCGCACGAAGGCGCGCTCCACCTCGACGACGTTCTGACCCGTCGAACGCGGATCTCGATCGAGACCTTCGACCGCGGCTGCATCGCGGCGCGCCAGGCCGCGAAGATCATGGCGGGCATCCTCGGCTGGGACGCGGCCGCGGAAGCCCGCGAGATCGAGCACTACGACGCCCGGGTCCAGGCGGAGCGCGAGAGCCAGACCCAACCCGACGACCAGACGGCGGATGCGGCCCGGCTCGGGGCGCCGGATGTAAGGATGGGGGGGCTGCTGGCGAGGGGTGGGAGGGACGGTTCAGCGAGCGAGGACAGCCCGGTCATCGAATTCGAGCGGCTTCGGCGGGTGGACTGAGCTAGGCCGAGCCCCGTCCACTGTGTCGCCA
This sequence comes from Deltaproteobacteria bacterium, assembly GCA_031400655.1. GTDB lineage: Bacteria > Myxococcota_A > UBA9160 > UBA9160 > UBA4427 > UBA4427. Next base: position 795 of record JANNQH010000917.1, read on the forward strand.
AACGTTGGTGCTGGACCCGCTCGCAGGGTCGATCAACCCCGACTGGAGCCTGGAGAGAGGATCTCCCCCAGCGCATACAGCGTCTTCTGGGGGATCCGCTCGATCGGATAGAACCGTTCGATGATCCGGGTCGCCTGCTCGACCGACGCGACGTTCAGCCAGCGCAGCAGGAAGCGCACGTCGTCTTCGTCGTGGAACTCGGCCCCGATCCGCATCGCGATGCACTTCATCGCGAGCAGGTACTCGGGCTGGGCGATCATCACGCGCAGATGGTCGAGCTCGAGAAACGGCGCGAACTCGCCCCGATCACTGATGAATCCCTTGACCCCGTCGTTAAGCCAGTCGGCGGCGACGCCCGCTCGTTCGGCCACGCGCGCCGCGGCCTCGCGAACCTGGCGCACCGGCCGAAACACGGCGTCGACGTCTTGCGTGGCAGGCCGCGCGTCATAGGCGAGGCACATCACCGCTCCGCCCATCAGATAGAGTTCGCCCTGGATTCCGCTCGCGCCCAGCTCCTGATCCAGCAGCTTGAAGAGTCGGCGGATCTCGCGCTGTCGGAGCGCCCGGCCGGCCACGTCAGACCCGCCCTCCCACGCCCGTGTCGATGAAGATGTTGCGACGGCGGAAAGGAGCGGGCGACGAACGCAGCAAGTGGAGTCGCAGGCTTTGGAGCTGGCTGCCGAACCACGGCCGCTCGAGAGGCGGGACCCCGCGCGTCCAGGACGGAGCGGGGACATCACTCGCGGCACAGACCTGTTCGACCATTGCCGCCAGGTAGTTTCGAACTTCCGATGAGGCCGACGCGGCCGGAGGATTCACCAGCGAACGGGTCAAGTCGGCAGGCTCGAGCCTGGCCAACAGATCCGCGAGCTCGGCGAGCGCGAATCGATCGAGCTCCTCCCCCTCGAGCCGGTCGAGAAGGTCCTGCCAGAGCCGTTCGGTCGGCGGGAGCACGCGATCCAGCACGAAGGCGGAAAGATCACGACCGACCCGGTCGGCCGCGCGACGAATCGCCTCCTTCTCCTCCTGGGAGACGCGGATCTGAAGCTGGGTGACTTTTCGGGCTTTGACCACGTGGGCAGCGTAGCCCCGGATCCTCAATTTTGTCAATACTGTCGTAATGACATTAAATCGAGACGGGTTGAAGGATTCGTGGCACCGCCGTCGCTGCCACGAATCCGCTCGGCCTACCCCATGAATTCGACCGCGATCGCCGCTGGCTAGACTGGTCTCCCTCAACACGAAGCGCCCCGCGGCGCGCGAGGGAGAACGCACGTGGCCAACCAGAATCCGACCCAACCCGGCAACCGCATCGGCGGTCCCGGAAGTCTCGCGGGCAAACGCGCGATCGTGATCGGCGCCAGCAGTGGCATCGGTCTCGCGACGGCCGAGGCGCTCGCGGTCGACGGGGCGCACGTCCTGATGTGCGCGCGCGGAAAGGAGCGGCTCGAAGCGGCCGCGAAGAAGCTCGCGGCCGCGCTGCCCGACGCGAAGGACCGGATCTCGACGCGCATCGTCGACGGGCTCGTCGGAAAGGAAGTCCAGGCGGCCGTCGCCGAGGCCGGCGGTGCGACGGGCCTCGACATCGCCATCAGCGTCCCGGGTGGAGGCAACTTCTCCCCCGTCCTCGCCTACGACGACGACGACTTCAGCAACACGATCGATGCGAACGTGCGGCCGATCTTCCTGCTGATCAAGTACGCGGGGCGCGCGATGGTGCGCAAGGGCGGCGGCTCGATCGTCGCGGTGTCGTCGACGGCGGCGATCATGTCGTCGCCGTTTCTGGCAGCCTACTGTGCGGCGAAGGCGGCCTGCGATCAGCTGGTCAAGGTCGCGGCGGACGAACTCGGAAGACACGGCGTGCGGATCAATGCGGTGCGACCGGGACTCACGCGGACCGGGGCGACCGACGGCATGTTCGAGGCGCGTCCGCTGATCGAAACTTTTCTCGCCGAGCAGCCGCTCCGCCACGAGGGCGAGCCGGGCGATATCGCACGGGCGATCCGCTTCCTCGCCGGCGACGAGTCGATCTGGACGACAGGCCAGGCGCTCACCGTCGACGGCGGCCACACGATCCGGAAGTTCCCGTGGCTCGAAGAAGTCGCCAAGGGCGTCGTCGGGGAGCAGGTCTTCGACGCGGCGATGCGGGGCGAGTAAAGCGGCGAACGAAAACAAACGAGGCGATCGAGCGGGGGACGGATCGTCCCTCCCCACATTCGACCGCCTCGGCCTGGTCATACGTCGCTTTCGACATGGACTCCTGAAGTTCGCCGGTTGGCGCCCGAGTCAGGGCAGCCGCTGAACGACGAAGCGCGGGGTCGCGAAGCGCCAGGAAGCGCCGTCCCAGAAGAACTCGACGAGCTTGCCCATCCGACTCGACGTCTCCTCGGAGTCGCCGAATGCGCTGATCCGGAGATTTGCCATCTGGTTGGGCGTCCCGTCGTAGTAGACGACCGCCGAGGTCAGCTTGAATTTATCGCCGCCGAGCTCAGCCGCCGCACCGAAGTGTTGCCACTGCGCGTCCCAGGCGTTGCCGTCGTTGTAGCGGGACTTGAGGACATAGTCGGCGCGAAGTTCTTCGGGCGTTGAGTGAACCGGTTCACATGGCGGGGATCGGGGCGCCTAGAACGACGACCCGGGAGTCTTCAAGAATTCATTTTCTTCGGGCGTCGACACGCGACCGAGGGCCGCGTTGCGGTGGGGATAGCGACCGAAGAGGTCGATGATCCGCTTGTGTCGCAGCTCGGCGGCGAGGTTCTGCTCCAATCCAGGAGTTTGGAAAAGGAAAACCGCGGTCGCATGGATCACCGGGGATTCGCTGTGCATGTACGGCAGGTAGAGAAGGGCCCGCCGGCCGACTTCCAGCTCGCGGTCTGCACCCAGAGCGACGGCGGTCTGGGCCAACCCCAGCGCGAGGCCATCGCAGGCGAATGCCCGCGGATCGTCGCGGTAGAGGTTCCGCGAGAACTGGTCGAGCACGATCACCTCGGCCAGACGGCCGCTCGCGGTCTCGCGCCATGCATCGAGCTCGCATCGTTCGGCGGCTCCGTGCACGGCCGAAAAACGTGTCGCGATCTCTCGATCGAGGTCGTCGGCCTGCGTCCACCACTGGGCCGGCGAAAGCTCCTCGAACCAGAATCGAAGAACGGGATCCGGGGAATATCGGGCGGAGCTCGCGCGACGGGTCAATGCCGCGACTCGCAATCGGCGAGCGTCGCCTCGAGCTCCGCGACGCGGTCGCGCAGCGGTTGCATCGCGCCCTCCACCTCTTCGACCGTAAAGCGCGGCGTGATGTGCTGGGGACAGTTCCAGTCGAAGCCGGCCACGCCCACGACGATCGCGCTCTCGACGACTGCCGAATAGCCCGCGACCGCGAGCTTCGCCGCAAGCCCGTCATCCTTGCCGACCTCGACGACGCGTGCGTGGCCCAGAAGCTTGAGGCGACGGCGGTTGGCATAGTCCATCAAGATCAACGCGACACGATCGTCTCCGCTCAGATTTCCGGCCGATACGTACTGGCGATTCCCGCGAAAGTTCGCCCACGCGATCGTCCTCTCGTCGATGACACGCAGGAAGCCCGGCGCACCTCCGCGAAACTGGACATAGGGCCAGCCATTTTCGCTGACGGTCGCGAGATAGAAGCCGTCGCGAGCGTGGATGAACTCCGTCTCCTTTTCCGACAGCCGGTCGTTCCACACCTCGCCTTCCAGCGAACGCTGGTAGCTGGCTCGAGAGCCGTGGAGCTCTTGCTGAGCCTTTACGGCGGGCGTGAAGGCAATTTCCGCAAAGCGATTTCCCATGTTTGATCTCCCCTGAAGAAAGAAAAGCGGGCTCAGACCGGCAGGGTTTCGTGGAAACGGCGGAGGTCGAAGACCGCGCCCGCCGTCGGGCTCAAACGAGATGACGTCCGCAAAGCGCGCGATCGAGGAGGACACCGCCTCCGTGCTTACACCCGAATCCGACGGTAGGCTAGAGGCGACGCAGGGGTGGAGCGGGATAGCAGATGGAAGATCTCGAGCACGCTGGCCCCCGCACGAAACCGAGCTTGGCCCAGCGAAAGCCGACTCTACGCGGTCTGCGCGAATACGTCGCCGCGAACCTCGATCGGGACCTCAGCCTCGCCGCGCTCGCCCGGCATGCCGGAATGAGCTCATCCTGTTTCTCGCGCTGGTTTCGCGAACAGACGAGGATTACGCCCCACGCCTTCGTCGTCGAGGCTCGGGTCGCCCATGCGAAGAAGCTGCTTCGGAGCTCCGAGCTCTCGCTTCTCGAAGTGGCCCTCGCGGTCGGCTTCTCGAGCCAATCCTGTCTCAATGTGACGTTTCGGAGGCGCGCCGGGATGACGCCCGTCGAATACCGCGACGAGGTCAGCACGAAAACGAAAGACAAGGCCATTCCCGGCGTGCGACGATCGCGAGCAAGGTCGCGCGCCCGGTCCGTGGCGAGCTAGAGAGGATCTCCATCCATGAGCCACTACCACAAGCTCTACACACCGAACGACACCGCCGTCGTCTTCATCGATTTCCAGCCCCAGATGACCTTCGGCGTCGCCAACATCGACCGCGCGACGCTCGTCAACAACGTCGTGCTGCTCGCGAAGGTGGCGAAGGAATTCGGCGTCCCGACGATCGTGACTTCCGTCGAGACCGAGAGCTTCTCGGGCTATACCTGGCCGCAGCTGCTCGACGTCTTCCCCGGCCAGCCGGTGATCGAGCGGACGTCGATGAACTCCTGGGACGACGAGGGATTTCGCGAGGCGATCCGCGCGACGGGCCGGAAGAACATCCTGATGACCGGCCTCTGGACGGAGGTCTGTGTCACCTGGCCGACGATCGAGATGCTCGGCGAGGGCTACCACATCTATGTGGTCGAAGACTGCTGCGGTGCGACCTCGAACGCCGCCCATGACGCAGCGCTCTCGCGCATGGTGCAGGCGGGTGCGACGCGTCTCACGGCGATCGGCGCGCTGCTCGAGTTCCAGCGCGACTGGAAGAACCGCGAGCACTACGACGCCCTGATGACGCTGATCAAGGAGCACGCCGGCGCCTACGGCGGCGGCGTCGAATACGCCTACACGATGGTCCACAAAGCGCCGCAGTCCGCGAAGTCGCCCCAGAAGCTGACGCCGAAGGCGAAGCACTGAGCAGGCGGTCCGGCGAGACGAGAGGAGCGCCCATGACCGCGCATGAACCCGACCTCGTGCTTCGAAACGGCTGCATCACGACCCTCGATCCCGCGCATCCGGAGGCGACGGCGATTGCCGTCAAGAACGGTCGGATCGCGGGACTCGGCGATGCGGCGACGGCAGCGATCGGTCCGCGCACGCAGGTCGTCGACGTCGGGGGACGGCGCGTGATCCCCGGACTCAACGACTCCCATCTGCACGTGATCCGCGCGGGGCTCAACTACAACCTCGAGCTGCGCTGGGACGGCGTTCCATCCCTGGCCGATGCGCTGCGACGCCTCAAGCACCAGGCCGAGCGAACGCCACCGCCGCAGTGGGTGCGCGTGATCGGCGGTTGGAACGAATGGCAATTCGCGGAGAAGCGGATGCCGACCCTCGATGAGCTGAACCGCGCCGCGCCTGAGACGCCCGTCATCGTCCTCCATCTCTACGACAGCGCGATGATGAATCGCGCGGCGCTGCGCGCCCTGGGTTTCGACTCCTCGACCCCCAATCCCCCCGGCGGCCTCGTCGCCCGGGATGCGAGCGGCGAGCCGACGGGCCTCCTGATCGCCGAGCCGAGCGCCTTCATCCTCTACTCGACGATCGCCCGCGCCCCGAAGCTCGGCTTCGACGATCAGCTGAATTCCTCGCGCCACTTCATGCGAGAGCTGAACCGCTTCGGCGTGACCAGCGTCGGCGACGCGGGCGGCGGCTGGCAGAATTATCCCGAGGACTACGGCGTGATCCAGCAGCTCGCGACGAACGGAGAGATGACGCTGCGCATCGCCTACAGCCTGTTCGCCCAGAAGCCAGGGGCCGAGCTCGAGGATTACACGCGTTGGATCGGGATGACGCGCCCCGGCGAGGGCGACGCGATGCTCTCCGTCGCGGGAGCCGGCGAGAACCTCGTCTGGAGCGGCGGCGACTTCGAGAACTTCTTGCAGCCGCGGCCGGATCTGCGACCGATCCTCGAAAGCGAGCTCGAGGCCGTGATCCGAGCGCTCGTCGCGGCGCGCTGGCCGTTCCGAATCCACGCGACCTACGACGAGACGATCGAGCGCTTTCTCGGCGTCTTCGAGCGGGTGAATCGCGAGATCCCGTTCGACGGCCTGCGCTGGTTCTTCGACCACGCCGAGACGATCGGGCCGCGTAACATCGAGCGAACGCGGGCGCTAGGCGGCGGCATCGCGATCCAGCATCGCATGGCCTATCAGGGCGAGTACTTCATCCGTCGCTTCGGCCGCGAGGCCGCACGCGCCTGTCCGCCCGTGCGCCAGCTGCTCGCCGCGGGAATTCCCGTCGGCGCCGGAACCGATGGCACGCGCGTCGCCAGCTACCACCCGTGGACCTGTCTCGACTGGCTGACGACGGGCAAGACCGTCGGCGGAACGCAGATCACCGCCAAGGACGCGCTCCTCTCGCGCGAGGAAGCGCTGCGGCTCTACACGATGGGGAGTGCGTGGTTCAGCGGCGAGGCCGGCAAGAAGGGACAGCTCGCCGTCGGGCAGTTCGCCGATCTCGCCGTCCTGAGCGACGACTATCTCAGCTGCGCGGACGAATCGATCCGGGGCATCGAGTCTTTGCTGACGACCTGTGATGGCCGGATCGTATACGCCGCGGGAGAATTCGCGAGCCTCGCACCTCCCCTTCCGGCGGTCAGCCCCGATTGGGCGCCGACCGCGCACTACGGCGGCTACGCCAACGAAGGGCCCGCCGCGCAGCTCCACGACCACGCCCCCGTATTCGGCGCCGACGGCCGCCTCTGGGAGATGGGCTGCGGCTGCGCCGTCTGAACGATCGCCCGAATTCGCATAGGAGACCCAGAGAGATGAAGCTGACGAAACGCCCTGCCGCCGCACGCGGAAAGACCGAGCTCGGCTGGCTCCACAGCCAGCACACGTTTTCCTTCGGTGAATACCAGGATCCCGCCCACATGAGCTTCCGCGCCCTGCGCGTGATCAACGACGACATCGTCGAGCCCGGCCAGGGCTTCGGCAGCCACTCCCATCGCGACGCCGAGATCCTCTCCTACGTCCTCGAGGGCCGACTCGAGCACAAGGACTCGATGGGCAACGGAAGCGTCATCGAGCGCGGCTCGCTGCAGTACATGAGCGCCGGCCAGGGCGTCTCGCACAGCGAGTTCAACCCATCGCGCAACGCGCGCGTCCACTTCCTCCAGATCTGGATCCTGCCCGACGGGAGCGGCGGCGATCCCCGTTATGCGGAGAAGCAGCTCCCGACCGCCGCGAAGCCCAATAGCCTGACCCTCGTCTTCGCCGGGAAAGCCCGCGACGAAGCGATCGCCATCCGCGCCGACGCGGACGTCTACCTCGGCAAGCTCGACGCGGGCCGCAAGCTGATCCATCGGACCACCCGCGACCGCGGCCTCTGGGTCCACGTCGTCGAGGGCGACGTCACCCTGGGCGATGGCGCCGCAGGCAGCGCACG
>JANNQH010000918.1:0-4064 GCA_031400655.1 Deltaproteobacteria bacterium
TCGAACTCTTCGGGCGCCTCGCCCATCTGCTCGAGGATTGCGCCGATCTTGACGCAGCCGAGGTGGAAGAGCTGCTCGCTCTTGGCCCGGCCGCGCAGGTCGAGGTAGCCGAGCGAGAAGAGCGACGCGGCCTCGTCCCGGCCGTGGGTCAGGTCGTGGTAGGACTCGGAGAGATTGTCGGGGGCGATCGTCTCGACGGTTTCCTGGAGGGCGTGCAGGACCGCGTGGTCGTCGTCGTCGCATGGATCGATCTTCGCGGGCGACGGATCGCGGTTTACGCCGATCACGTCGAAGATCAGCATCGAGTGGTGGGCGACCATCGCGCGGCCGGATTCCGTGATGATGTCGGGCGGCGGGATCTCGGCTTCGAGACAGGCCTGCTGCGCCGCGTAGATCACGTCGTTCGCGTATTCCTGGGTCGTGTAGTTCATCGACGACGGGTCGTCGGTTCCGGCGCCCACGTAGTCGACACCGAGGCCGCCGCCGACGTCGAGCAGGTGGATCTTGTCGGCGCCGAGGCGGTGGAGGCCGACGTAGATGCGCATCGCTTCGCGCAGGGCGTCCTTGTGGGCGCGGATGGCCGTGATCTGGGAGCCGATGTGGAAATGGAGCAGCTCGACGCAGTCGAGCATGTCGACCCCACGCAGCCGATCGATAGCGCGCACGAGCTCGTCCGCCGAGAGGCCGAACTTCGAATGGTCACCCGAGGATTCGACCCAGCGGCCGGCCCCGACCGTCGAGAGCCGCGAGCGCAGGCCGATATGGGGCCGGATCCCGAGGTCCGATGCGCACTTGATGATGAGCTCGATCTCGTTGTAGCGGTCGACGACGATCACCGGAGTCCGCCCGAGGCGCTGGGCCAGGAGCGCGGTCTCGATGTACGCGCGGTCCTTGTAGCCGTTGCAGATCAGCAGCGCGTCGGGCGTGTCGAGCAGCGCCAGCGCGATCAGCAGCTCGGGCTTGCTGCCCGCTTCGAGGCCGACGCCGAAGGGCGCGCCGAACTCTACGATCTCCTCGACCACGTGGGCCTGCTGGTTGACCTTGATCGGGAAGACACCGCGCCAGCGGCCGCCGTACTCGTGCTCCGTGATCGCCGACGAGAAGCATTTGGCGAGTCCCTCGATCCGGCTCGCCAGGATGTCCGAAAAACGGATCAGCATCGGCCGGCGCAAGCCGCGGCGCTCGAGCTCGCCTACGAGCTTCGGCAGGTCGATGCACTCGCTATTCAGGTCGCCACGGGGGTGGACGCAGACGCTGCCTTCTTCGTTGACGGAGAAGAAGCCAGCACCCCAATCGGTGACCTGGTAGAGGGCCTGACTCTGGCCGGGGGTCCATTCGCTCATCGAGCCCTCCGGAGAGTGGCCGCGCCCCGGCGCAGGTGAGGGGGTACTTTCGTCCGCGGCGGACCGCTGCGTGCCGCGTGAACCGGGCGCTTTATAGCGTTTCGCAGACAAAGGTCAGCCCTTCAACGGCTCTTCGTGCTCTTCTTTTTTCGCGAGGTCGCGCACTTTGACGACTCCCCGCGCTCGCTCGTCCTCTCCGATCAGGTAGACCCGCTCGACGCCGGCTTTGTCGGCGTCGCCGAGCACGCGCTTGAGCTTTGCCGTGCCCAGCGAAAGCTCGACGCGCCTGCCCGCCCGGCGCAGCCGCGTAGCGACCGCGATCGCCGCCGGCTTCTCAGTGGCGCTGAAGGCGTAGACCACGTCCTGCACGTCCCGCGCGAGAGCAGGCCAGAGCCCCTCGTCCTCGAGCAGCTCGCCGATCACCGCGTCGCCGAACCCGAAGCCCACCGCCGGCACCGGTTTCCCGCCGAGCGTCTCGGCGAGCCGGTCGTAGCGCCCACCGCCCGCGATCGCGCGCAGCGTCCCGGCGGCGTCGAAGGCCTCGAAGACGACGCCCGTGTAGTAGGCAAGGCCGCGGACGACCGAGGCGTCGAAGGGGACCTCGTCCGCGATCCCGTAGGCCTCGAGCAGGCCGTAGAGCTGGCGCAGGTCGGTCAGCGCCCGCGAGCCCTCCGCCGCGAAGCGGGCCGCCTCGTCGAGGGAGCGCGCCGCGAGCATCGCGAGCACGCTCTCCGCTTCCCCCGCCGAGAGCGCGATCGCGCCCGCCGGATCGCAGAGCAGCTCGGTCACCGCCTCCGCCCCGATCTTGTCGAGCTTGTCGATCACGACGCAGAGCGCGGCGAAGGCCTCGGGCCGCTTCGCGAGCACCCCGCCCCGGAGCGACTCTTCGAGCAGCGCCCGGCTGTTGAGCCGGATCTTGACCTTGCCCCGGGCGAGCCCAAGCGCGTCGAGGACGCTGAAGATCGCCGACAGCAGCTCCGCCTCGGCCTCGACCCCGGGCTCCCCCCAGACGTCCATGTTCCATTGATAGTGCTCGCGCCGTCGCCCGCGCGTCATGCGCTCGTAGCGCCAGTTCTGGGTCACCGTGAACCAGCGGATCGGGAAGCGCATCGCCCCCTGGCGCGCGATGACCATGCGGGCCAGCGACGGCGTCATCTCGGGCCGCAGCGCCAGATGCCGGTCGTGGAGCACGAAGTGGTAGAGCTGGTGGACGATCTCCTCGCCGGCCTTGCGGGTGAAGAGGGAGGCCGGCTCGACCATCGGGGCGTCGACTTCCTCGAAGCCGAAGCGGGCGGCGGTCTCACGGAAGAGGCCGAAGAGCCAGTTCCGGCGGCGCATTTCGTCGGGGTAGAAGTCGCGGGTGCCGCGGGGGGGCTGGAGGTCGAGGGGCTCGGCCGGGACGAGCGTCTCCTTCTGCTCGATGTTCGAACGGCCCTGGCTCACGGCGGGATCTCCTGGTCGGATGGGCTTCAGGTCGGATCGTTGGTGCGGAGTCTCACCGACTCGTCGCGCCGCTCGGTAGGGCGGTGCGCCGGTCGCTGGTCTTCGCAGCAGGGAAATACCACGCCGACGCCAAGATGCGAGGGTCGAGCCGCGCGTCCCCACGGGCCCCCTGCGCTTCGCCGGTCAGGTCGACTGTGCGGTCAATGTCCGACCCAGTGAATCCAGGGGGACCGCTCGCCCGCGGCACGCCGACCCGTCAGGCTCCTGGACAGTCATCCCCTGTTTCGACCCGGTCCGACAGTGGGCGCGCACTCTTTTGTGTCCGCTGCGATATTGCTGTGCTTGGAATGCGCGACTCACGAGTGGGGTCTTGCGCGCCATCCGGCGTGCAGTGTGCGCAGACAAGCGACTCCGGAGAACCGTCGAACGCCGGAGGCGACGGAAATGGGGCTGGCTCGTGCGCGCAGAGATAACCCCGTTGGTGGCGGCGGTTCCGACGGACGTCGACTGGCGGGAAAGCTTGAATTCGCCTGCCGGATGGGCCCCGGGGTGGGTCAGGTGACATAATGGAAGTCAGCGGCGATGCGGAAAGGTCCGCTTATTGTTCCTGGACCCAGAACCTGGACCAGCGACCGAGCCCCGGGCAGCCTTCGGTCCAGGGTCACGCTTCGTTGCTGCGTTGAATCGACTCATCCGGAGGTTTCATGGACATCAATGCGGTGATCGAGGCCGCGATTGCGGCGCAGAGCCGCGCCTATGCGCCCTATTCCCGCTTCAACATGGGTGCTGCGGTGCTGACCACCGGCGACACGATCGTGATCGGTACGCTCGTCGAGAACGTGTCACTGGGTCTGGCGATGTGTGCAGAGCGAGTGGCGCTCTTCGCCACGATTGCCTCGGGAGAGCGTCCGACCGCCCTGGTGGTCGCCTCACCCCGCACGAATGGCGCGATCACCTTCCCTTGTGGGGCATGTCTTCAGGTCGCGCTCGAGCTGGGGGGCCGCGAGATGATGGTGGTTGCGGTTGCACCCGATGGCGTCGTCGAGCGCGCTGAGCTGGGTGATCTGTTGCCGCGAGGCCCTCACAAGGGCTGATCACCGGGACTCAGCCACGGCAATGATCTGATGGCTTTCCAGAACACCGAGCTGCTTGTGGGCTCGCTCGACTGGCTCTTCAACACGCCCGGCCGCCACAGCTTTCACCACCAGACCGAAGCGCGGCAGGCAATTAAATCCTCCCCGCGATCGATATACCCCGATTGCAAGCGCGGTGTCGTCG
>JANNQH010000919.1:0-1808 GCA_031400655.1 Deltaproteobacteria bacterium
GTGACCGATAAGGTGCTCGTGGAGCTCGGGGTCGTCGCCCCGGTGTTGAACGCGTTGCAGGAGGCTGGCCTCGCGGTGACGGTGTTCTCGGAGGTCGAGCCCGATCCGACCATCGACATCATCATGGCGGGGATCGAGCAGCTCCGGGCTTCGGGGGCGACAGCGGTGCTTGCGGTCGGCGGCGGCTCGCCGATCGACGCCGCGAAGGCCATGATCGCCTGCAAGGCGGGCGGCCGTCGTCCCGAGGACCTCGATGGCTTCTTCAAGGTCCGCGGCTCCGTCCTGCCGTTCTTCGCGATTCCGACTACGGCGGGCAGCGGCTCGGAGGTGACCGTCGCTTCCGTCGTCTCCGATCCGGTGGCCGGGCGGAAATTCGCCATCGTCGACAACAAGCTGGTGCCCGCGGCGATCGCGCTCGACCCTAACCTGATGGTGGGCCTGCCGCCGCATGTGACCGCGGCCACCGGCATGGACGCGCTGACGCACGCCATCGAGTCACACCTGTCCACGCTGGCCACGCCTGCGACGCAGGCAATGTCTGCGGCCTCGGCACGAGCAATCATGCGCAACCTGCCGCGGGCGTTCGAAGACGGCAGCGACATCGCCGCCCGGCAGAGTCTCGCCGTCGCATCGTGCATGGCTGGCCTCGCCTTCACCAGGGTGAGCGTCGGCTACGTTCATGCCATCGCCCACCAGCTCGGCCCGCTCTATCACCTTCCGCACGGCTACCTGAACGCCATCCTGCTGCCGTACGTGCTCGACTTCTACCTCGACGGCGCCGCCTCGCGGATGGCGGAGCTCGCGCGCGCCTGCGAGCTCGGGCCAGGTGACGAGGACCCCCAGGGCGACGACCCCCGGTCCCTCGCGATGAGTCTCATCGCCGCGATCCGACAGCTGAATGCGTCCATCGGCATCCCGCCAACGATCGAGCAGATCGTCGACGCAGACATCCCCGAGATCGTGCGGCGTGCGCTGGCGGAAGCACACGGGACCTACCCGGTGCCGGCGTACATGTCGGCCGCCGACTGCGCGACCGTCGTGCGACGCGCGGCGGGCCGACCCATCGTCGCGGCGACGGAGCAGCGCTAACGCGCGGTCGGCGCAAGTCCCGAGAAGAAGGAAATCTAAGCCATGGAATCGTCTGTCCTCACCCTTGCCCGGTGCCTCGAACTGCAACGCGCCGCCTACCGGGCCAATCCGTATCCCGACCTTGAGTTGCGCAAGAGCGACCTCGCGGCGCTGCATCGGTTCCTCAAGGAGAACGAGGCAGCGATCATCGCGGCTATCGGCGCCGACTTCGGCGTGCGACCGGCTACCGAGACACGCCTGATCGAGCTCTTCCCGGTGCGCCAGGGCATCTGCGATACCCTCGGGCAAATCGCCAAATGGATGCGTCCACAGCGCCGATCAGTCGATCACCTGGTCTTCCCCGGCGCGAGCAACCGCGTGATCCCCCAGCCGCTGGGCGTGGTGGGCGTGATGGTCCCCTGGAACTTCCCGATCTTTCTCTCGTTCGGTCCGCTGGTCGACATCGTGGCCGCCGGAAACCGCGCGATGGTGAAGATGTCGGATCGCTCCACTAACCTCGCGCGCCTGCTCATCGAGGTGTTTCCGCGCTACCTGCCCATCGAAAAGGTCGCGTTCTTCGAAGATCTCGGGCGCGGCCCAGAGTTCTCGAAGCTTCCGTTCGACCACATGATCTTCACCGGCTCGGGCGGCGTGGGGCGCGCCGTCATGGCGTCCGCGGCGGCCAACCTCTGCCCGGTGACCCTGGAGCTGGGTGGCAAGGCCCCGGCCGTGGTGGCGCC
>JANNQH010000920.1:0-2712 GCA_031400655.1 Deltaproteobacteria bacterium
CGGATTTCGAAATCACGGTCGCGCTGCGGATCGGTCTCGCTCGTCAAATTCCCACCTACCCGTTCGCCTCGGGTTCCACGTAGGCTCGAGCGGCCCGTCGTCGAGGTCCCGCAACGCTGCGGCGGGCTGGTCGCTGCGGACGGGTCTCGGCTTCACGGCGGACCCCGAGACCTTTCTCCTGAACTTTTTTCCTGATCGACACCGGCGTCGGCGTCGAATACCAGCTGAGCGAGAAGGTCTTCCTCGGGACTCAGATGATGTTCAAACTCCTGCCCAAGGAGACGAAGAACGAAGGCTTCATCTTCGCCTGGCAGATCGCCGGAATCCGGTTCGCGTTCTGACTCAGGCGACGATGCCCGCCTCGCGCAGGCGCATGATGTCGGCCGGGCTCCGGCCCAGCTCCGTGAGAACTTCGTCAGTGTGCTGGCCGTGCTCGGGGGCCATCGAGCGCGGGGCCCATGGCGTGCCACCGAAATCGACGGGGGTCGCGGGCAGCAGCGTCGTGCCGTCGCCGTCGGGGACCTCGACGAAGGCGCCGGCGGCGGCCGCCTGCGGATCGGCGAGCACCTCGTCGACGGTCTGGACGGGAGCCCACCAGAGATCCTTCTCGGCATCGAAGATCACGCCCCACTCGGCGCGTGTCTTGGTTGCGAAGATCACGTCGAGATCGGCGATCAGCCCCGCCGCATTGATCGCCCGGTCCCGGGGATTGGCATAGCGCGAATCGCTGATCCACTCGGGATGGCCGACCGCGCGGGCCATCGGCGGCCAGTGGCGTTCGCCCTCGAGGCCGACGATCCAGAAGTACTTGGCTTCGGAGTCGGCATAACAATTGATGGCCGGATTCCCCATCGTCTTGCGATTGCCGATCTGGATCGAGATGCCGTACCGCATGGCGACGGCCATGTCGAAGGAGAGCGTGTAGATGCCCTCTCGCAAGAGCGAGGTCGAGACGACCTGGCCCTTGCCGTCGCGCTCGCGCTGAAAGAGCGCGGCGGAGATGCCGGCGGCGGCGGCGAGGCCCGCGTTGTGATCGCCCATGCCGCCGCGCTGGTGGGGCGGCGGGGAGCCCGGTTGTGCGAGCGACGCGGCGATCCCCGAGCGCGCCCAGAAGGCGGCGATGTCGTAGGCCGCGCGATCGGCCTCGGGCCCCTTGTCACCGTAACCCGTGATGATCGCGTAGATGAGCCGCGGGAAGCGCTTGCAGAGCGAGTCGGGACCGAGGCCCAGGCGCGCAAGGGCCGCGGGGCGGATGTTCGAGAGAAACACGTCAGCCTCGCGGATCAGGTCGATCGCGATGTCACGCCCCTCGTCCGTTCGCAGGTCGGCCACGATGCTGCGCTTGCTGCGATTGTCGTTCTCGAAGACGGGATTGAAGGGCAAATCGCCGCCGAGCATGTAGCGGAACATGCGGGCCGGATCCCCGATCCCGGGAGGCTCGAGCTTCACGACGTCGGCGCCCCAGTCGGCCAGAATGCAGCCCGCCGCGGGCCCCGCGACCCAGACGCCCATCTCCACGACTTTGATTCCAGCAAGCGGCCCAGCCATCGGTGCTTTCTCCTGCGCTCTCTCTACACGAAGACGCGCGTCAAGCGGGCGGATGCTGCCGGAGTCGGACCTCGTCGACCAGACCCCAGTCGAGGGCCGTGTGCGCATCGATGCGGCGCCCCGAGAGTCCGAGCCAGGCGGTCTTCTGCCGCCCGATCCGGCGCGTGATCGACACCGTCCCACCGGCGCCCGGCACGAGCCCGAGGCGCACCTCGGGTAGCTCGATGAAGCTGTCCTCGTCGGCGACGATGCGGTCGGTGAACGCCGGGAGCTCGATGCCCGCGCCGATGCAGGCGCCGTGGATCTCGCTGCGGACGCGGCCGGCGAGGCGGGAGAGGAGCAGCGCCGGACTTCGCATCGTGCGCACGACGTGCGCCGTCGCCGGATCCGGAAACGAACCGAACTCGTCGAGGTCACCGCCACTGCAGAACGATTCGCCCTCGCCCTTCAGGACCACCTCCTCGAGCGAAGGATCCGCGAGGGCGACCACGAGGCCTTCGCACAGTGCATCCCGCAGCCCGCGCGAGAATGCGTTGTGCTTGCCCGGGCGATTCAAACGGATCTCGAGGCGGGAGCCGTCGCGCTCGAGCAGACAGGCCGGGCCGGCGTCCCGCCGCGGAGGCCGGGTGCTCGCCTGCCGGCCCGCGAGCCAGCGCTGGAATTCGGGGCCGGATTGCAGGGTCGAGTAGACGAAGGACTCGGCGACGAGACCCTGGGCAACCGTGAGGGCCGGCGTCATGCCACGCAGGAGCTGGACGAAGGCGAGCGCCGAGCAGGGCGTATTCTCGAAACCGAACAGGAAATCCCCGAGCTCGCCGCGCGCCGCGAGCTGGACATCGCAGGCGGCCGCCAGGGCGGCGAGGCCCGGCTCGGACGCCGGTGCGTCGCGGCGATCGAACTGCGCGGCGCGAGACTCGTCGATCCGCCCGAGCGCGATCGTGACGCAGGGAAGCCGCGGCAGCTCGGCGAGCACCCGTGCGAGCTCGCCCGGCGGCGTGCGCCCGGCCTCTTCGGCACTTCGATCGAGGTCGAGAACGATCGCGCCGGGACC
Source organism: Deltaproteobacteria bacterium (assembly GCA_031400655.1). Lineage (GTDB taxonomy): Bacteria > Myxococcota_A > UBA9160 > UBA9160 > UBA4427 > UBA4427. The sequence continues at coordinate 2,600 of JANNQH010000920.1, forward strand.
ATCGATCGGACCGAAGGACTCCCCCGCATCGGGCACCAGCAGCGCGCGCGCGAGCTCTGCAACCGAGAAGATCGGCGCGCGCCCGGTGCTCAACCGGTTTCCCGCAAAGCCTC
>JANNQH010000921.1:0-5372 GCA_031400655.1 Deltaproteobacteria bacterium
GGGCTGGCCGTGCGCGCATGCCTGCGCCGGCCAGCCCTCGGCGTCAATCGTTTCGTGCGGGGCGTCCGGTTGAGGCGAGGCCGAGCAGGCCCAGGCCGAACAAGAGCGCCGTGCCCGGTTCCGGGACCACGGTGATGGCGAGGCCATCGATGTCCTTCTTCTCGATGCGCGCCGCGGCGCCCGATGCGGCGAAGGCGGTCAGCCCATTCGCGAGGCTGATGTGCACGAGCGTGGCCTGGCCGGAGCCGCCGCCAGCGGCGATCACGGCATCCACGTCGAGCGAGAGGAAGCCCGACCAGATGTGCGTTCCGGCTCCCTCGTCGTTCGTCTCGAACTGGCCGTTCTGGGTGAAGACCATCTGGCATTCCCGTTCAGGCCGTTCACGGGAGCGCCGTTCACCTCGAGCACGTCGATGAAGACATTGCCCACCACGGTGGTCGCGGCGAAGGCGTTGAGGAACGACGACAGTGTCGTGTCGCCCGCCTCGCTCAAGACGATGGTGTCGATGTACTGCCCCGCCTCCGCGTCGATCTGGAAGGTCAGCGTATCGGTCACGTTGTGGGGCGTGGGCGGGCAGCTCGCGCTCACCGCGCAGTCGGCCTCGAAGGTGTTCGGGCTGAAGTCCAGGCTGTTGCCGCTCACAGTCGGCGCGCCGAAGAGCCCGTTCAGGTCGGTGACGTTGAGGAAATCAACCGTGCCCGTCGGGCTCGAGAAGTTGCCGTATGACGCGGCGCTCGAAACCGAAGCCGAACCAGCGAGGCCGACGGAAAGCGCGAGCGCCCCCGTGGCGAACATATGCAGCCGATGCATCCCCTTCTCCCATTGGCCGGCTGGTAGCGATTACTGCCGCCGAACCCTGTGACTGCTCCCGAGCCCCCCTTCCCAAGAAGGCTCGCCGCAGTGTTTTTTAAGAATTCATGAATTACGAGATCGTTGGACCAACCCCCGTCGATGTCTACTCGCTGGTCGTTCTTCGTGAGTGACTAATTGGCCTGGCGGCGGATCGTGGCCAGACCCACGAGACCGAGGGCCATCATCAGCGCGGTCGTCGGCTCCGGTACGACCGTGATCGCGAGTCCGTCGATGTCCTTCTTCTCGATCCGTGCGGAAGCACCGCTCTGCGCGAAAGCCACCAACGTGTTGTTCAGGTTGATCTCGACGAGCGTCGCCCGGCCCGTGCCGCCGGCGTTGAAGATGATCTGATCGAGGTCGATCAGGAGCGAGCCGGTCCAGATGCGCGTTCCGGTGAATTGGGTTGTATCGAACTGGCTCTGGCTGAAGACCATCTGGGCGTTGCCGTTGATATTGTTCACCGCGACGCCGTTGATCTCGAAGATGTCCACGAACACGGTCGCCGACACCGAGGTCGCGGCGAACGCGTTCAAGAAGCTCGAAAGCGCCGTGTCGCCCGCTTCCGTGAGCAGGATGTCGTCGATGAAGGAGCCGGTGCGCGCGTCGATCGTGAGGGTCAGCGTGTCGTCCACCTGGAGCGGGCTAGGCGGGCAGCCCGTTCCGGGACAAATCGCTTCGAAGGTGTTAGGGCTGAAGTCGAGCGAGTCGACACTTACCGTGGGCGCGCCGAAGAGGGCGTTCTGGTCCCGCACGTTCAGGAAGTCGACCGTCGATCCGGCGAAGTTGCCGTAGTTGGCGGCCTGGCTGGTCGACGAGAAGAGGAGCGCGGAGCAGATTGCGAGCGCAATGACCGAAATAGAACGCATATGTCGAATCCTTCCCAGAATTCTTGCCAGGCGAACCGCGATCTCCCTCGACCGCAACCCACCGGCAAAAGCATCCTATCACGACCGTTTTGCGTCCTGACAATTAATTTGGGTGTTCCATCGCAATGCCTCGCCACTTTCACCCGAGCGTCACCACTAGACCGATTCGCTCGACCCGGCCGAGGGAGCGATCGTCCCGCGGGGCAAATGATCCCGTGTTGACTCAATTACAGTTGTGAAAACGGGTCAAAAAAGAACCAGTCTGCCTCAGAGGGCGGTCCCCTTGCGCCCGTAGATATCCTCGAAGCGGACGATGTCGTCCTCTCCCAGGTAGGCGCCGGACTGGACCTCGATCAGCGTGAGCTCGGTCTTCCCCGGGTTCTCGAGGCGATGGGTGGCGCCGATCGGGATATAGGTCGACTGGTTCTCGCACAGGAGCGTCTCCTGGTCCCCGTTCGTGATCCGGGCCGTGCCCTCGACGACGACCCAGTGCTCCGCGCGGTGGTGATGCATCTGGAGGGAAAGCTTGCCGCCCGGCCGGACCGAGATTCGCTTGACCTGGAAGCGCTCGCCCTCGGCCACCCCCTCGTAGTGGCCCCAGGGCCGGTAGACCCGGGCGTGGAGCTCGGCCTCGGGACGGCCGCCCTGCTCGAGCCGCGCCACCACCTCGCGCACGTCCTGGGCGCGATCGCGGGGGGCGACCAGGATCGCATCGGCGGTCTCGATGATCACCAGATCCCGGACGCCGACGGCGGAGACGAGGCGCTTTTCGGACCGGATGAAGCTGTTCTCGACGTCGCAGAGCACGACGTCGCCGGACGTGACGTTGCCGCGCTCGTCCTTCGCGCCGATCTCCCAGAGCGCCGCCCACGAGCCGACGTCGCTCCAGCCGATCTCGGCCGTGACGACGGCGGCGCTGTCGGTCTGCTCCATCAGGGCGTGGTCGATCGAGATCGAGGGGCAGGCGGCGAATGGCCTTTCGGCGAGCCGCGTGAAGGTCAGGTCGCTGGCGGCACCTGCGACGGCGGCGCGGCAGCTCGCGACGAGCTCGGGCTGGAGCCGCTCGAGCTCGGCCAGCAACTTCGTCACGGGAAACACGAACATGCCGCTGTTCCAGGCGTACTCGCCCGAGGCGAGAAACCGCTCCGCGCGTGCGAGCTCGGGCTTCTCGACGAATTCCGCGATGGCGTGGACGCCGGGCAGCTGCGCGAGCGGGGCGCCGCGACGGATGTAGCCGAAGCCGGTTTCCGGTCGCTCGGGCACGATGCCGAAGGTCGCGAGCCGGCCCTCCCGCGCAGCCGCGACGGCCTTCAGGGTCGCCTCGCGAAACGCGCGCAGGTCGCGGATCACGTGGTCCGACGGCAGCACGAGCAGCAGCGCGTCGGGATCGCGCGCGGCGATCATCAGCGCGGCGGCGGCGATCGCCGGCGCGGTATTGCGGCCGGTCGGCTCGAGGGCGATTGCGGCGGGGGTGATCCCGACCTCCCGCAGCTGCTCCGCGATGATGAAACGCTGGGCTTCGTTGCAGAGGACCAGCGGCGGCGCGAAGAGGGCTTCGTCGTGGACCCGGAGCGCCGTGTCCTGGAGCAGCGTGTGCGGGCCGGCGAGGGGGAGCAGCTGCTTCGGGTAGGCGCGCCGGGAGACGGGCCAGAGGCGGGTGCCCGAGCCGCCCGACAGGATCACGGGATGGATGGGACTGCGCGCGGTGGGGGCCATTCGGGTCGATCCTCTGCCTGCGAGAGGGCGGCACGATACCTGAGCGGGTGGGGCGAAAGAAGCCACGGCCGGGCGGAGCGAGGGCTAGGTCGTCCGCCCGGAGCGGCGCAGGCGCAACAGGAAGGGCAACGCGACGACGACACACACGATCACCGAGGCCCCGGCCACGGCGAAGGCGGCCTGGTAGCCCGCCGCCGCGCCGTGCTCGGTCCGAACGGCCTGGCTGATGAGGCCGCCGCAGAGGGGCCCGAGGATGAAGCCCAGGCTGCCGGCCGTATTGAAGGCGCCCAGCGCCGTCGAGCGGATCGCGGCCGGGGCGAGCTCCGCCGTCATCAGCATCGACGGCACGAACATCACGGCGGCGGAGACGCCCGTCGCGGCCATCCCGAGCGTGATGAAGTCCGTCGGCCAGAATCCGACGCTCGCCGTAAACAGGCCGTAGACGAGGCTGCCCCCGCACATCAGGGCGGTCTTCGAATAACGGTCGGCCAGCATGCCGAAGGGAAACGAGAGCAGCGCAAAGGGCAGCATGAAGGCCGAGATCCACAGGCCGACGCGCGGGGGTGTGGCACCGTGCAGCCCCGACGCGAAGAGCGAGAAGGTCGTTGTGTAGAAGCCGACCGTGAAGCGGTCGATGAAGGAGAACACGAGCGGCAAGGCGAGGGCGCGATTGGCGCGGATCGCCTGTCCGATCGCGGCGAGGCCGGGGCGCTCCTCTATCTCGGCGGGCTCCCGCAACGTCGCGGCGGCGAGCAGCGCGGCGGCCACGAGTAGCCCTGCGCCTGCGAAGAGGGGCCGGAGGACGTCGGCGCGCCCCAGCAGGCCGCCGATCGGCGCGCCGAGGGCGACGCCCAACATCATGCCGGCGCCGGTGATGCCCATGACGAGACCGCGGCGCTCGCTCGGCACGAGACTCGCGGCGATCGAGAGCAGCAGCGAGAGCGCGAAGATGTGCGCACAGCCCTCGAGAAAGCGGATGGCGAGAAAGAGCCCGAAAGACAGCGGTGCCGTCATCGCCAGGAAGCAGGCCGAATCGAAGACGAGGGCCAGAACGATCAGCGGTCGCCTGCGGCCGAAGCGATCCGCCAGCGCACCGGCCAGCGGCGCCGTGAGCGCTGCCCCCAGCATGTTCACCGACATGAAGAGCGAGGTCAGCAGCTCCGAGACCTCGAACCGATCGGAGACGAGCGAGCGCAGGATCGGTACCGGCAGGGTCACCGGCGCCATGATCGACATCGCCACCAAACCGAGCAGGGCGAGCCGCGCCGCGGACAAATCCATCGCTCTGCCTAACGTTCGCACCGCTAGAACCCGTAGGCGCGGCGTAGCTCCGGGTCGTTCTCGGCCAGCATGCGCGCGAGCGCGACCATCACGCGACACTGCTTCACGGTCGCGTCGTCCTGCATCTTGCCATCGATCATGACCGCGCCCGTCCCGTCGCCCATCTCCGCGATCACCTTGCGCGCCCACAGCACCTCGTCGACGGGCGGCGAGAAGACCTTCTTCGCGATGTCGATCTGGACCGGATGCAGGCTCCAGGCGCCGACGCAGCCCATCAAGAAGGCGTTCCGGAACTGGTCCTCGCAGGCGATCGTGTCCTTGATGTCGCCGAAGGGGCCGTAGTAGGGGAGGATGCCGTTCGCGGTGCAGGCGTCGACCATGCGGGCCATGGTGTAGTGCCAGAGATCCTGTTGCGCGGTGGCGCGGGGCGCCTGCTCGTTCGCGGGATTGGGATCCTGGCGCACGAGGTAGCCAGGATGGCCGCCGCCGACGCGGGTCGTCTTCATGCGCCGCGCCGCCGCGAGGTCGGCGGGCCCGAGCGAGAGGCCCTGCATGCGCGGGCTCGCGGCGCAGATCTCCTCGACGTTCGCGACGCCCAGCGGCGTCTCGAGGATCGCATGGACCATCAGCGGCTTCGTGAGCCCCGCTCTCGCCTCG
>JANNQH010000922.1:0-2308 GCA_031400655.1 Deltaproteobacteria bacterium
TGGGCCTCAAGCTCATCTCCGACAGCTATCTCGATGGCATGTCGCGCCAATGTGGGGAGTCGGGCCTCGAGTTCGAGCCGCGGATGATGGACGGGAAGCATCACATCGAGATCCTCAAGGATCTCGCCGGCTCACAGCACGACCTGGTCGTGATCGGTGCCCTGGGGATCGGGCGCGCGCGGGACAGCGTAATCGGCTCGGTGTGCGAACGCGTCGCCCGGCAATCCGACCGCGATCTCTGGGTGGTCAAGCACGTCCCGGAGCCGGGTGAGGCGGAGCGGGACACGATCCTGGTCGGCGTCGACGGCAGCCCTCAGTCGTTCGGCGCGCTCATGACCGCCTTCGACCTGGCACGCACGTTCGGCAAGAAGGTCGAAGCAATCGCCGTGTACGACCCCTATCTGCACTACTCGGTCTTCAACGGCATCGTCAACGTCCTCACCGAGAAGGCGGCGAAGGTCTTCCGCTTCGAGGAGCAGAATCAGCTTCACGAGGAGATCATCGACACCGGGCTCGCGCAGATCTATCAGTCTCATCTCGAGGTGGGCGAGCGGATGGGGAGCGAGGCGGGCGTCGCGATCAAGAAGACGCTCCTCGACGGCAAGCCCTTCCAGAAGATCCTCGACCACGCGCGCAAGACGAATCCCTGGCTCATCGTGCTGGGGCGGATCGGCGTGCACAGCCCGAAGGACGCGACGGAGCTGGGGAGCAACTCGGAGAACATTCTCCGCGGCGCGCCCTGCGATGTCCTTCTCTCCACGCGCCTCGAGGTACCGCGCCTCGACGTGCGCGCCGAGGAGACCATCCGATGGACGCCCGAGGCCGAGGCGCGCATGACGCACGTGCCCGAGCAGGTCAAGGGGATCGCCCGCACCGGGGTCCTTCGGCTGGCGCTCGAGAAGGGGCATTCGGTGATCACCAACGCGGTGATCGACGAAGCGATGGATCGGTTCATGCCGAAGAGCGCTTCAGCCGCGACCAAGGCACTGGCCGAGGCCGTGGCGCTCGAGCGGGCGAAGTCCGGCCCCGTGTCGATGTGCCGGGCGTGCGGCGTCACGGCCACGCAGAGCGGCGCCGTGAAGTGCACGGTGTGCGGTGCCTCGGATTTCGAGGTGATTTCCCAGGAGATGATCGAGCGAATCGCGGAGGTGGAGGGAGGTCTCCAGGAGGAGACCACCTACGACGGGCGCAAGCTCCGATGGTCTGAAGACGCCCGGAAGGGCCTCTGGACGATGAAGAACGCCTACCTGCGCCGCCGCGTAAAGGCGCGTGTCGAAAAGCGCGCCCGGATGAAGAAGCTCGACGCGATCACGCTCGCCTTCGCCCGAGAGGTCATCGAGGAAGAGACGGGAGCGCCGCTCGAGATCCCCGACGCTTCCACGGGGCTGGCGCGAGCGCTCGCGGCCGACGGTGCCCAAGGTGACACGCATTCCGGCGTCGGGGCGGCAAACGAGAGTAGGCTCGTTGCTCGGGACGACAAGAAGAACCCGCTGATCTCGCCGTTCGACTGGACGGACGAAGCCACCCAGAGGATTTTCCGCGTCCCGGCCGGTTTCATGCGGACCCAGACGCAGGAGCGGATCGAGGAACTGGCGCGTGAGCGCGCCGCGGCAACGATCGATCTCGCGCTCGTCGAAGACGGGATCGAGCTCGGCAAGAAGATGATGGCCGAGATGATCGCCAACTATCAGCCACCTGGGAAGAGCGCTGGCGCGACGGCAGCGCCGGTTCCCACGAGCCCCTCTGCCACACCGTCGAGCGCGCCAGCGGCAACCAACGGGAGCGGTTATCTCAACGAGGTGAGCCCGCTGAACGCGCGAAGTTCTTCGGCCGAGCAGCCTTAGGCTTGTCGGCCTATCGCTTCTGCCGCTCGGACGACATCGCGCTTCTGGTCGACGCGCTGAATCGCTGCTGGTCGCCGTACTGTCCCGACGAGCCTCCCATGACGCCGGCCGCGTTCAAGCGGTCGATCCGGGACCTGCAGGTCTGGTGCAGTAGCTGCATGGTTGCCTTCTCTGGCTCCGACCCGATCGGCATCCTCATCGGCGCCAAGCGGCCTTCCGGGACTCTCATTCACAGGATCGCGGTACATCCCGATCATGTGCGTCAGGGTCATGGCCGTCATCTGCTCACGTCGCTCAGCTCGAAGCTCGCGATTCTCGGCCCCCCCCGAATCATCACCGAGCTCCCCGAGACGCTCGCCTCTGCCGGCGAGCTGTTCAGCGCATGCGGATATGTCCAGGAAGCGCTCCTGACCGACTACGTCTTGGAGGGTGAGGAGAACGATGCGGGTGAGGCAAACGGCCGA
>JANNQH010000923.1:0-5993 GCA_031400655.1 Deltaproteobacteria bacterium
CCCCTCGAGCACCAGACCCAGAAGCTCCGCGCCCGCTACGAATCCATGCTCCACCGCACGCCGCCCGAGTACCTGAACGAGGTCAATCTCATGACCGCGGGCGTGAAGGAACGTTCGGGCGGAAAGTAGTCGGCGGGCTCGCGGCGACGACTCGGAGCGTCAGGGCGGTCCGGCCGCGACGTCGCTCTGCGTATGTCGGGCGATCCGCTCGCGCAGGGACTCGACCGATTCGATCGCCTGCGACTTCATCAGCCGATCGCCGATCGATTGCGGGATCGAGCCGCCGAGCTCGGTGCGCGTCTCGTGGATCGCCTGCGTCCCGCCGTGACCATTCGGGCGAAACTCCCAGAAGCCCGCGGCGCCCGTCAGGCGAACGACGTCCGGCTCCGCGGCCGGAAGCAGATCGTTCGCTTCGCTCCACTCGACGCGGTGGATGCCGGTCGCCGGATCGCTCGACTCGAGGACACGGATCGCGAGCTCGCGGTCCGAGAGCATCATGGGCAGGTCGATGAAGGTGTAGACGATCGGTCCGCTCGAGGTCCGCTCGAGCACCTTGCGGCGTTGACCGCTCGGCGCCTCGTTCGGATTGAGCATGCCCGCCGCCAGGATCTGGTGTGCGAGCGACGGGGGCACGTCGAAGGTCGTTTCGAGCCGGAAGGTCGGTCGACCGGGCGTCGGGACCTGCTCGACGAAGAGCGCGAGGGAAGCATCCCCCTTGCCACTCCGATCCGCGAGCTGCCAGTGCGGGTCCGCTTCTCCGGCGCTCGCTGCGAGGGCAATCGCCGCCGAGGCCATCACCGCCATGAACACCCCGAGATCCGTAAATCGATGTCCGCCCATCCCGATGGTCCACCTCGCTGGTCAGTCGGCTCATTCTCGCATGGATCGCCTCCCCGCGCGGCGGGATTCGAGGACCGGTCGCTGCATCACGGCCTCGAGGCCTGGCCCCATCCGCAGCCCGGCGGCAGCGCGTGGGCGGCGCGGGCGCAGCGACCTTCGCCAGCAGGGCTCCATTTCTCCAGGCCGGGGGTACAATCGCGCTCCTGGAGGAACCCCCAATGGACCGCTACCTCGTCGTCTCGTCCGACGGCCACATCGGACTGCGCGCCGCGGACTACCGCCCCTACCTCGACGCGAAACACCGCGCCGCCTTCGACGCGGCGCTTCCGATCCAGATCGACGCGACGAAGCGGATGAGCGACTACTTCCTCATCACCGAAATCAACGAGGAGTGGCGCCGCGGCCGCGACTACGAGCTCTCGGGCGCCTGGGATCCGGTCGCCCGCGACAAGGTGCTCGACGGCGACGGAATCGCTGCCGAGGTGCTCTTTCCGGACGGCGTGACGGAGATGAACTCACCGCCGTTCGGTGCGGGCTTCAGCATGCGGCCCGACGGCGCGAATGCCGAGCTCATGTGGGCCGGCTGTGACGCCCACAACCGCTTCTGCGCCGAGTTCGCGCAGACGGCGCCCGAGCGGCGCATCGGACTCGCGTGCATTCCCGTCTACTGGGACGTCGACCTCGCCGTGAAGAAGACGAAGGAGGCGCGGAAGAACGGGCTCCAGGGCGTGCTGCTCCCGCCCATGTGGGGAAGCTTCGAGGCCTATCACTACCCGAAATACGATCCCTTCTGGGCCGTCTGCCAGGAGCTCGAGATGCCCGTGCATTTCCATTCGGGGCCCGCGCCGATGGAGCAGTTCTTCGGACCGCTCCCGCCGAAGGACCACGACTCCGTCCCGCTCGGCGCCGTCGGCAGCTACCTGATGGAGGTCCACGTCTGGCTGACCCGCCCGCTCACCTTCATGCTCTGGGGCGGCGTCTTCACCCGCTTCCCGAAGCTGAAGGTCGCGATCACCGAGGGCACCTCCGCCTGGGTCCCCGACTACCTCGACCGCCTGGATTTCCACTACGCGACGACGCGCGAGTCCCAGAAGCTCGGCGACTTCCGAGGCCACCTCGACAAATCCCCCGCCGAGACCTTCCGGACCAACGTCATGATCGGCTCGTCCTGCATGTCGCGGCGCGAGGCGGAGGCGCGCCATGCCATCGGCGTGCGCAACATGATGTGGGGCAGCGACTATCCCCATCCCGAAGGCAGCTGGCCCGTCACCCGCAAGCAGCAGATCGACTCGTTGCACGGCATCCCCGAGCCCGAGCTCGCGTTGATGCTCGGCGCAAACGCCGTCGCGTTCTACGGCCTCGACCCCGAGAAGCTCGCACCGATCGCAGCGCGCATCGGCCCGGAGAAGACGAGCTTCCAGCAGCCTCGCGCCGCTGCCTGAGCGCATCCGAACGCATCCGAACGTAACGAGGACTACCCCCGATGAAGACCAGCGTCGATCAGTACTGCATCAACGTCACGAATCTCGAGAAGTCCGTTCACTTCTATGAGAGCGTGCTCGGATTGAAGGTCACCCACCGCATCGAGACGCCCGACTTCCGCGAAGTCGTCCTCGCAGGCGAGACCGGGAACCGCATCCAGCTCGCCTGTCAGCGCAGCCAATCGGGTCCGATCGTCCACGGCAACGGCTTCTGGAAGCTCTACCTCCAGTCCGACGACTGCAAGGAGCTCTATCGGCGCTGCATGGACGCAGGCGCCGAGTCGATCTCGGCCCCGCAGCGGCTCGAGCACTGGCCGGTCACCGCAGCGTTCGTGCGCGATCCCGACGGATACATGGTCGAGATCCTGGAAACGCATGGCGAGTCGCCGGCGGTGAGTGGGCCGGGGGCGGAGAAGTGGTGAACGGGGCGCGGGGCGCGACTCTTTGAGCAGCCCCCGGTCCCGGCTCCCGCGCGCCGTCTCGCGCTGGCTGGTCTGGGCTCCTCGGGCGGCGCTCGGTCTACTCCTCGCTGTCGGCCTCTTCACCTTCGACTACGCAGGAGGCACGTCGTACCTGCGCGACGATCCGACCGCCTGTCTGAACTGCCACATCATGCGCGAGCAGTACGAAGGCTGGCAGCGCGGCCCACACCGTCGCGCCACTACCTGTAACGACTGCCACACGGGCCACTCGATCGCTGCCAAATACGCGAGCAAGGCCGTGAACGGGTTCAATCATTCGTTGGCCTTCACGACGGGCCGGTTCTCCGAGCCGCTGCAGATCAACGACTTCAACCGTCGGATTGCCGAAGCCAATTGCCGGCGCTGCCACGGCGCGCTCGTCCAGGCGGTGGACGGCGCAGCACCCCACTCGGAAGCGGGCGCATGTCTGCGCTGCCACGCGGATATGGGTCACTAGCATGGAGTCCGCTCGATGACCGGATCGGATCAACCGACTTCGCGCGCGCGCCGCCGGAGGATCGCCGTCGTGATCCTCGCACTCCTCGCTACGGCGCTCGTCCTCTTTCTCGCCTTTGACATCTACAAGAAGAAATCGGAAAGACGCCTGCCGCCCATCCCCGTTCTCGAGCTCGTCGGCGAGGTCGATGATCCTGCGGCCTGGGCACAGAGCTTCCCGCTCCACTACGCGGATTACCTCGCGACGGTCGATCAGGAACGCACGCGCTTCGGCGGAAGCGACGCGCTCCCCAAATCGCCCACCGCCGCGGATCCACGCTCGACGGTCGCGCAATCGAAGCTCGCGGCCGACCCGCGCCTCCCGCGCATGTGGGCTGGCTATGGCTTCGCGATCGATCACCGCGAGGACCGCGGGCATGCGCACATGCTCGACGACGAGACCTTCACCGCGCGTCAACAGAAGCCGCAGCCCGGCGCGTGCCTGCAGTGCCACGCCAGCGTCGTCACGGCCAACCGCAAGCTCGGCGAAGGTGCCGCCACGCCTGAGGCGGCGGGTGCTGCAAGGCTGAACGCCATGCCCTTCGCCGAGGCGCGCACGCATGTGGACCGGGCGATCGCGTGCATCGACTGCCATGATCCGACGACGCTGCGACTACGCATTACCCGCCCGGCCTTCATCGACGCCATCGCGCGACTCGAAGCGGGCCGCGGCAATCGGGACTACGACGTCAACACGATGGCGACGCGCGCGCAGATGCGCAGCTTTGTCTGTGCACAATGCCATGTCGAATACTATTTCAAGGGCGCCGACACACAGCTCAGCCATCCCTGGGACGACGGCCTGCGCGCCGACGAGCTGCTCGCGCGCTACGACGCGACAGGCTTCCGCGACTGGGTCCACGCCGAAACCGGTGCACCGATGCTCAAGGCGCAGCATCCGGAGTTCGAGCTGTGGTCGCAGGGCATGCATGCGCGCGCGGGCGTGTCCTGCGTCGACTGCCACATGCCCTACAAGCGCGTCGGAGCGATGAAGATCACGGACCACCATATCCGCAGTCCACTGCTGGATGCCGGCCGCGCCTGCCAGGTCTGTCATCCAATCGCCGCGGAGGAGCTCGTCGCCCGGGCCGAATCGATCCAGGAACGCACCCTGGCCATGCAGAACACGGCGATGGACCGCCTGATGGATCTGATCGACGCCATCCAGGCCGCACAGGCGAGCGCTCCCGACGACCGCCGACTCGAGGCCGCCCGCCACGCCCAGCGCCGGGCCAGCTTCCTCATCGATTTCGTGTCGTCCGAAAACTCCGCCGGCTTCCACGCCCCCCAGGAGGCCGCACGGCTGCTCTTTCTCGCCCTCGATGAAATCCTCGCCGGGACCCGCGCGCTCGAAGCAAGCCCGCCGGCTCGATCGGAATCTAAAACACCGCGAGCCGCTATGCGTTAGCCTGGATCCGGCGCGCTCCCGCGCCCTCGGATGCATGAGGGAGAACGTCTGCATGCCCAGCAAGGTCGTCTCCTTCGGTAAGGACCGGCTCACCCTCGATGCCCGCCCCGACCGCCTCGACCTGCGAGATCGCAGCTACGCGCCGCGGCTCGGCAATCTCCCGAGTCGATTTCCGACGGACGAGGTCGTGCGCGAGTGGCTACCCCGCTACTCGGCCGCGGGACTCGTGCTCGACCAGGGCGCGGACGGCGCGTGTACGGGCTTCGGTCTCGCCGCCGTCATCAACTATCTGCTGTTCAGCCAGTCGATCGAAGCGGATCCCGAATACACGACCGAGTCCGTGAGCCCGGCCATGCTCTATCAGCTGGCGCGGCTCTACGACGAATGGCCCGGCGAGGACTACGAGGGCTCGAGCTGCCGCGGTGCGCTCAAGGGCTGGCATCGCCACGGAGTCTGTCGCGCGAAACTTTGGCCCTACCCACAGACTCGTCACAAACGGCCGCTCGAGGACGGGCGCGACCGCGCGAGCGTCGAGAAGAACTGGGACGTCGACGCCCTCGACCGCATCCTCGGCGTCTACTACCGGATCGACTCGCGCTCGGTCGTCGACATGCAGTCCGCGATCGTCGAGACGGGTGCGGTCTACGTGTCGGCGACGGTGCACGAGGGTTGGGCTTTGCCGACGAAGAAAAAGCTCCTCGGCCACGGCGACCTCGTTCGCATCACGCACGTCGCAAAGCCGAAAGAAGAGGGGGGTCACGCCTTCGCCCTCGTCGGCTACGACGAACACGGTTTCGTCGTCCAGAATTCATGGGGGAAGGACTGGGGCTCGGGCGGATTCGCGCTGCTCCCGTACGAAGCCTGGGTGGCGCACGGAGACGATGCCTGGGTCTTCACGATGGGCGTCTCGCGTCGCAGCGTCATTGGCTCCGCGGCTCTTGAAGGGAGAGGGAAGACGAAAGTCGTGCTCGCGCCCGCCCGCGCGCCGCGCTTCTTCATCCCGTCGACGGGGTCGGACGAGAAGGGCGCCGCGGATCGGCCGATCGGTCTCGTCGGCGCGAGCGATGCCCTGGGTCGACGTCATTCGGATCTTCCGGCGAAGTTCCGCCCGCTCGACCCGGACGACGCCTATCGCCACGCGATCGTGATGGACCGGGGCTACCCCGTCCGCAGCGACATCACGCTGGCCGATCCAGCAGACGCACTCGCGACCCTCGCCTACGAATGGCCGCTCGCCTTCAAGCGGACACGCAACCAGAAAAAGCAGAAGCTTCTGATCTACGCCCACGGCGGTCTCAACAGCGAGGC
>JANNQH010000924.1:0-3335 GCA_031400655.1 Deltaproteobacteria bacterium
CTCGGGCTCGAGTTGCTGGTCATAGCTGACATCATCGGTACCGTAGCCATCGAACCCACCTTGCAGAACCTCGGCGTGCTTGCCGTGATCGTGGCGATCCGGACTATCCTGAGCTTCGCGCTGGAACTGGAGGTGAGCGGCCGCTGGCCTTGGCAGCGCGCTCAGGCCGCCGATCAGAACGTGGGGCGCTAATCATGCGCGGGATAGAGGCTGTTCTGGAATCAATCACGCCGGAGCGGAATATGCTGAACGCGTGGATGCTGTGACAAAATGAACTTGTTATGTAGAAGACAGGAAGAAAAAGAGGCGGATTCCTCACCACCGGTAAACTTGAATATGTCACTTGGGCCGACCGGAGAACCGGTCGGGGGACCCATGATCCTCCTCCGTGAACTCGAGGTCGAGCGTCGAGTAGAAGCGAGCCGGGTTCCGGGGATCCGCCGCGCGAATTACGAGCAGGTTGAGTTCAGTCATGGGCCGTCCCTGTTCATCGCCTGATTTCGCTGCCCGGTCGGGTCCTCGAACCGCATCGCATAGATCGCTTCGATCCCCGACGCCTCTTCCTCCGTCAGCCCCGAGAACTCCGTCGATCTCGCCCGTTTCGACAGCTTCCCCGAGTTTCCGCTGAGGAGCCGGAAGAGCAGATCGATGATCGATTGAGGCAGGTCGACGATTTCCTGGACTTCGGCAGCCAATCTGTCGTAGGACGCGAGGAACTTCGTCTCGCGGGGTAGATCCTGCTCGATCGTCTCTGCAACGCAGCGGAAGTGGAACTCCGCGTGGGGTGTCGCGTCGAAGTAGCGATAGAAATCCCGGAACGGGCTCCAGGGGCGGTACGCTGGCTCAGGTGACATGAGTGGTCTTGAGCGGCGGTACAGAAAACACCGGCGGTCTCAACCGGTCGCGCGCGACTCCGAGCGCTTCTTCGCGCTCAGGTTCTTCGCGGCGGGTAGGCCGTGTTCCGCGACCGAGTTTGAGGGATGCTTCGGCGGCTGGTGGCACGACGCGTCTTCCTACCGGCCGAACGATCCCGCCTACTACAACGTGGCTGGGTATACCTGGACGGCCATCGAAGGTGATCCGGATCAAATCCTTCTGACCGCGGGCTATTCGCTGGAGAGCTATACCCAGGAGCGCTGTGGACCCTTCTGTAGCAACGAGAGCTCGCTCTACACGGTACGGGCGATTCCGGAACCGGGACCGGGCGTCCTGCTCGCGGTCGGTCTCATCGCACTGAGCCAACGCCGACGATGGCGGAGCGGGCGGAGTTTGCTGCGAATCCCCCGACGAAGCACATCCTTCGCGGCCCGCCCGCGCAATTTCAACGCCCGCGCCGACTGAGGACGGTCACCCGCCGAGAAGCGCGATCACCTGCTCGACCCGCTGCCCATGGCGCGTCTCCTCTCGGCCGTTCTGGAGGAGCAGCTCGGCGACCTTGGGGTCGGGCTCGTTCGCGGCGTAGGTCTGATAGAGCTTGTCTCCGCCGAATTCGGCCTGGATCAGCCCGCGGAGCAGCTCGGGCGTGACCGGGCCCATCGCCGGCGGTTTTCCGTAGGGATTTTCGTCGAGGGTCGGAATCGCATAAGGCTCGCCCGTCAGGATCTCGATCGCCTTCTTCAGACGATGGGCGTGGGCCGTTTCCTCGCGACCGTTCTGGCGGAGCAGCGATCGCGCCTCCTCTGATGCTTCAGATGACAAGCCCTCGGCCAGACCGAAATAGAGCGGCTCACCGGCGGTCTCGAGCAGGATCATGAGCTTCATGTCCTCGACACCGAGTTTCTCCAGGCTGAGAAGTCGCCCGAAGGCAGATCCGAAATCGGGCGGGAGGTCGGAGGGAAGGCTCGACATGCGGGACTCCTGTTCGTTCCGGGTGGGGACCGTCATTCCGTGCACGGCGAGGTGCAAGATAGTCGATGATCGCGCCCTGTCCCGGACCCCCGGAACGAGCCCCGGGGCGCCCCAGGTGACATGATGGAAGTTAGCGGCGGTGCGGAAAAGGCCGCTTAATCTTCCTACAGCCATTTCGGTCGATCGAGCACAAAAAATCTCGGCGACAAAGGGATACGGATCAGCGCTCGTAGACTTCGCGGCGATGTCCCACGCGCACGACCAGGACGAGAATTGCCGTGTCTTCGACTTCGTACAGGATGCGGTAGTCGCCGACCCGGACCCTGTACGTATTCGCGCTGCCCTCGAGCTTCTTCGCGCCATGCGGCCGCGGGTCGTTCGAGAGCGTCTGGATCTTCCGGTCGACAGGACGAAGAACGTCCCGGGACAATCCGCGAAGATCCCGCTCCGCGGCGCGGGTCAACTCGATTCGATATGCGCGCGGCAACTACGCGAGTCCGAGGTCGGCCCGTACCTTGGCGTAGGGGACGCGGTCGCTCGACTCCGCCAACGCCTCCCGGACGGCCTCGAGGTCGGCGCGATCCTCGAGCAGCTCGAGCAACTCCAGATCTTCAGCCGAGACGAGTGCAGCGACGTCTCGCCCATGGCGCGTCAGAACGACCCGCTCACGGGTCACCTCGACGCGCCGCACCGTCTCGGCCAGATCGTCGCGGGCTGCCGTCACACTCATCTTGGTCATCGGAGTCTCCTCGGCGATCGATCGGAGATTGCGTCCGTATCGTACAGAACGTACGAAATCTGAAAGCTCCTGCTCGCGCCGGCCGCGGATCTCTACTTTCCCGCCGAAACGGCCGAAACCCGAGCTCGGACGCGGGCCGCACGAGTTCCCAGTCCTGGACGAAGTCTCCCAGCCAGGCGCACGGCGCGAAGCGGGGACCCGAGAGTCGGAAGCCTGGGAGCGCGAGCCAGCCTGTGCGACCGCCCGCCCGGATTGGGCCCAGGGACCAGACAAGCCTAGATTCGGTCCCGGGCGACCGGCCGCACGAGACCGGAACAATGGACCGTTCGGCCAGCCCGCCCGAGCCGGCCGGGACAAAGAGGAGATCCGACATGCAGTACCGAGCCACCCTGATCCCCGGCGACGGAATCGGCCCCGAGGTCGTCGAGGCCGCCGTCCAGGTCGTCGACGCAGCAGGGGTCCGCATCGAGTGGGAGCGGGTCGAGGCCGGGGCGGACGTGTTCCTGAAGCACGGGACCCCGATGCCCGACGAGGCGCTCAACTCGATCCGCAAGACCCGGGTGGCCCTCAAGGGGCCGATCGGGACCCCGATCGGCGGCGGCTTCAAGAGCGCGAACGTGATGATGCGCCAGGCCCTCGACCTGTACGCCTGCGTGCGCCCGATCCGGACCCTCGCGGGCCTGACGACGCGCTTCCAGAACGTCGACTTCGTGATCGTGCGCGAGAACACCGAGGGCCTCTATTCGGG
>JANNQH010000925.1:0-2235 GCA_031400655.1 Deltaproteobacteria bacterium
GCGTGAGCTCGGCGCTCTTCGGGATCGCCAGGGCTCGATAGGCGGCGTCGGCCGCCTGGTCCGGTTCGGGGGAGAGCAGGAGACTTCCGCCCGCGAGCTCGGCCGGGAGTCGGAATTCGATCTCTGCAGGGGCGTTGCCCATGGCGGGGGCGCCCTGGCGCTGCACCGCCCGCTCGATCTCCGCGCGTGTGATCCCGGCGAGATCGATCACCTTGGCGGCTTCGTCGTAGGCGGCGAGCGCGGCTTCGGGCTGGCCCGCGGCGAGTAGCTCGCTGATGAGTCTTCGGTGGAGACCCCAGACGATGTTGCGGTCTACGAGCTGGTCCTGTGTCGCGATCGCCGCGCGCAGCAGCTCGAACGTCGGTGTCTTCGGGTCGACCAGCTGGTCGGTCGAAAGGCGCAGCGCATAACGTGCGGCCAGGTCGACTGGATCCCAGCCGGCCGCCGTCCAGGCGGCGAAGGTCGCCTGGACGGCGGCGAGGTCGCCGGTGGCCGCCTGGGCCTGGATGCGTGACTCGTACCAGGGAAGTGCCAGGCGATGCTCGATCGGCGGCGCTGAATCGCCGAGGGCGCGCAGGGCGTCGGCATACTGCGCTCGCCGGCTCCAGGCGAAGGCGAGCACGAGTCGCTGCGGGAGCCAGCTCGGCTCGTCGCGGAGGCGTGTTTCGATCTCGGCGAGTAGCTCCGCCTCGTCGCGCGAGACGCTCCGCAGCATCAGCTCGAGCTGGAGCAGGTCGAGGTCTTCGCGATGGACCGGTGCCGCGCGGGCCGCCAGCTCGGCGGCCGGCTCGAGCTCGCCCGCGCTCTGCCAGGTCCGCAGCATCAATTTCGTGAGCACCGGATGCGGTACCCAGTCCTTCGCCTCGGGCGCCCGAAGCAGCGGATCGAGGAGCGCGGTGCAGGCGTCGCGATCGCCGAGCGAGAGAAGCGCGACACAGCGGCACTGCGCCAGCTCGCGGCCCGCGCCGGTGGCGCCGCTCCCGGTCTCCGACAGGGCGAGCGCCTCTTCGAAGCGTTCCTCGTCGACCGCCTCACAGGCCGCCGTCGCTCGGTCTTCGAGCTCGCGGTCGCGACAGCCGCTCGTGAGGCCGAGGCAAAGCAACAGGGCGAGCACGAGCCTGTGCGCCCCTTTGGTCGTCCGCGATCGCGCGATCCAGCTCAAGGTCTTGCCCTCAGCGAGGCTTCGAGCCGGACGCGGCCCTCGCCCTCGCCATGCCCTTGCAGCTCGAGTCGCGAGTACAGATCGGCGACGCGCGCCGCCGATTCGGAGGCGATCCGCAGGCGGTCTACGTCTCGCATGCGATCGAAGTCGACGACGAGCCGGCTGGCGGAATGCGGAGGGGCCGAGACCAGGGCCGGCGACGGCGCTCGGGACGCCGGGGACTCAGAAGGCACTGCAGCGATCGGACGCGAAGGAGATGAGCCGAGGGCGGCTTCGATAGCCTCCCCGCGGTAGCCGACCAGCAGGGCGTCGTCGGTCACGAGCCAGCACGGGGCGAGCTCGGGTAGCAGCGGGAGGTCGGCATAACAGCTACCGATCCGGTCGTGACCATCGCGGGTCGCAAAGCGCCGCGCGCTGTGCACGATGCCCCAGGTCTGCTCGAGCTTGGCGAGAGCTTCTGCGAGGGCGGCCTCGACGGGGGCGGCCGCGCGGTGGTGGAGAGCCGCGACGGCGAGCGGGACGCTCCCGCCCGGGGCGGGGGGAGTGAGAGCGAGCTCGAGGGTGCCCTCGAGCAGCGCGCCTTCGAGCAGGCGCCCCTTCAGCGCGAACAGCCGATCACCCTGGCTGCCTTTCGGGATCAGCTCCGAAAGCGCCATGCCGCCGGCGGGGCGGAGCTGGAGGTGGAGCAGGCTCGCCGCGCCGGCGATCGCCGAAGGCGCCGGCGGATCGAGGTGCGGGACGAGCAGTCCGAGGGCGCCGAGCTCGTCGCCGGCCTCGAGGATTCCCTCGACGTCTAGGCCGCCCTCGGAATCGACGTCGAATAACAGTGCCAGTCTTCCGGTCCGGCCGACGGGCCACTGCACGATGCCGGCGTGCTTCCCGCGTTGACTTTCGAGTCGTTCAGCGAGGGCGGGGGTCGAGGTTCGCCTGCGTGCGACACGCGATTCGCTCGAGCGGCGAGCCGTCGGGTCCGGCGGCAGGATCGCTGGCGGAGGGGGCAAAGTGCCCCGCGACTTCTTCACAGCTCTTTACGCGTTCGAGCAGCGTCGTCGAAGTGCGGCCCAGCGGCGTTC
>JANNQH010000926.1:0-9211 GCA_031400655.1 Deltaproteobacteria bacterium
TCGAGCGCCGGCTCGTCCTCGGGCTCGCTCGGCTCGTCGAGGTCCAGCTGCTCTTCATCCGTCACGTCGACCGTGAGCACGGCCGCCGAGTGGCCCGTGACGGCGTCTGCGTCGTCGATCTCGACGTCGACTTCGAAATTGCTGGCCGACGCGTCCGCGTCGAGAGCGCCGTCGTCGGTCTCGCCCGAGTGCTCGGTGTCGAGGCCGTCTTCGAATCGGGCCGTCGCGCCGAGATCGGCCTCCGACGTGCCCGCGACCCGCCGTCCGGCCTTCGTGCGTGCTTCGTTCGTGGAGGGCACGGCTTCCGGTGCAGCTCCGCGGGCGACCTGGACTTCGCCCATCCGAAGCATCGCGCTCGGATGGTTCGGGGCGATCTCGAGGATCCGCGTGAGGATCGACTCGGCCTCGTCGAACATATCCTGTGCGATGTAGAACTCGGCTTCCTCGAGCTCTTCCTGGATCCGGGCCGTGGTGGTCGTCGTCCCCGGGCGCGCGCTCGTGCCACCCGGGTCGGCGCTCCCGAAGACACCGCTCCCGTCGAGCTCGCCCATCGCGCCGAGCTCGGCATCGGAGAGACCATCGATGGCGTCCGAGCCATCGGTGCTGATCTCGTCGGGATCGATCTCGAATTCGAAGCTGCCGTCGTCGGACAGGGAGAGCGAAGGCTCGGTCTCCTCGACCTCGAAGCTGAGCTCCACACCGTCGCTGTCGTTCGCTCCGTTCGCTGTCGCGGCAGGATCACTCGCCTCGGCCTCGTCCAGCACCTGCTCGAGCTCGACCTCCAGATCGAGATCGAGCTCGGGGATCGACTGCGGTGCCGGGGCCGGTACTCCTTTGCGTGCTGTGCTCGCGACTCCGCTCGCGGGCGTGGCCGGAGACTCGAGCCTTGCGGCCGCCTTCGGATCGAGCGTCGCGATCCGATCGCGCAGGACAGCTAAGGCTTTCTGATCACCCAGCTTCAGGATCTGCTCCGCTGCCCGAAGCCAGACAGCCACCGCCTCGCCGGTCTGACCCTCGTCGACGTAGGCCTCGCCGAGCTTCTCGAGCGCACCGCGGTGGTTCGGGTCCTGCTCGAGGACGCTGCGCAGACTGTTGATCGCCTGCGCGCGCTTGCCGTAGCGAAGATAGACACTCGCCTCTGCGAGCAGCTGATCGGGATCGCCCTCGAGCGGACCGCCCGGGAAGGGAAGCCCTTTCTTGGGAACCTCGAGCTGGATCTCGTCATCGGCGTCGAGCTCGAGCTCTTCGCCGACGAGCGCCGCTGCGCTCCCTGCGCGGGGACCGGGGACGGTGACGAAGGGATCGTCGTCGAGCAGCTCGTCATCCCCGAGGTCAGGCTCGCCGACCTCAGAGACGTCGACGCCAAGCCGCGACCGCGCGCCCACCTCGTCCACCGGCAGTCGCTGCATCAGCTCGCGGGCCTTGTCCTCGTCGCCGCGATCTCGATAGACCTTCGCGAGTCCACGCGTGGCCTCGGCGAGCTTCGCGTCGTTGCCCATCTGCGCGAAGAGCTCGATCAGGAGCTCGTACTGGGCGGGGTCGCCCGACGCCTGCAACGCCCGCAGCGCGAAGGGCTCCGCGCGATCGAGCTGACCGGCGACCATCAGCGAGCGCACCATGCCGGTGAGGGAAGGGACGTGATCGGGCTTCAGCTCGAGGATGCGTGCACGCACGACGAGGAGCTGATCGCGATCCTGTTGATTCTCGAGCTCACGCGCGGCCGCCTCGTATTCGGCGAGGGCCTCGGCGGGCATCTTCTCCTGGCGCAGCAGCTCGGCGACCTTGAGCCGGCTCGTGGTGTTCGTCGGATCGAGCGCGGCCATCTGGCGCAGCAGCTCGAGCGCATCGGCTTTGCGGCCTTCGCGGTGATAGCCGTCGGCCGCCGTCTGCAGGGCGCCGATCGCCTCCGAGTCGAGGCCCATGCGCTGGTAGAGCTCCGAGAGTGAGACATACGCCGCATAGTGTTTCGGATCGAGGTTCAGGATCTGCTTGTAGACGGCGACTGCGCGCGCATCGAAGCCGTCCTGGCGGTACTGCTGGGCGACCTTTCCGTATTGCGCGATCGCGTCTTCCGACTGACCCCAGCGGCGATAGGTGTCCCCGACTTCGAGCAGGAGCTTCGCATCGCGCGGGTCGGCCTGGAGCAGGAGCTGGTACTCCTTCAGCGCCTTGGCCTTCGCCCCCTTCTGCGCGAATTTGCGTGCAGAATCGAGCACTTTTCGTTTATTGAGCGCCAATGAACCCTCGGCACGGCGAAGCGAAAGACCGGGGCTCGCCGCAGGTCGTGCGGCGAGGCCCTGGCAATTCCTATCGGCGGGCTTGCACGCCCCTTGAGGCGAGAGCGTGGGGGTGAGGGGACGCCCATCGCATCAACCCGCGGGGATTCCCACTTCTATAAGGCCGGGTGGCCGACGCTCGGCGGGCGGGCGGTCATCGGCCTTCGCTGGAGACCTTGCTGACGAGGGCCTCCAGGCCGAAGCGGTAGCCCTGGGCGCCGAGCCCGGAGATCACGCCGACAGCGATCGGGGAGACGTAGGAGTGCTGCCGGAAGCTCTCCCGCGCGAAGACGTTCGAGAGATGCACCTCGACGATCGGAAGCCGGCTCGCCACCAGCGCATCGCGCAGCGCGACGCTCGTGTGCGTGAATCCGCCCGGGTTGATGAGGATGCCCGCGGCCTGGCCCATGGCGGCCTGGATGCGGTCGATCAGCTCCCCTTCGTGGTTCGATTGGAAACATTCGACCTCGACGGCGAGCTGCTTCGCAGTCGCGTGCAGGCTCGCGTCGATATCGGCGAGCGTCTGGTGGCCGTAGATCTCGGGCTCGCGCTTGCCGAGCAGATTCAGGTTCGGGCCGTGCAGCACCAGGATCCGCATCCGATAGGCCTCCGCGCCGCGGTCCCTCGCGAGCGCCCCTGAAACGTCACTGTGACCCGTCACTCTGGCCCGTCACTCTGCCACGTCACGCTTCCGTCAGAGGGCGGCGCGAATCACCGGCAGACTGCGGCGGATCAGGTAGCGCGCCTTGCCCAGATTGCCATCGGGCCGCAGGGCCAGCACGAGCACGAGCTCTTCGTCGACCGCGTGGAAGACGAGCTGGATCCGCGCGAGCGTGATCACGCTCTCGCGCAGAGGTCCCGCGTCGAGCACATCTGACGCCTTGGTCATATCGCCGAGAATGCGGCCGAACTCGATCCCAGCGGCGGTCGCATCGCCCGCGAGCGGATCCTCGCGATCCCGGCCGCGGCTCGCCGTCACCTGGGCGATTGCAATCCCATCCAGACCCATCAACGCCGCGCAAAAGCCTCCACCACATTCATCGACGATCGTCTGGAGTACGGACTCGAAGGTCATCTCATCCTCCCCACGTTTCCTCGTTCGAGATTCTGCAGCCACCGCTCGAGGGTCGCCAGCACGGCGGCACGCGACGGCCCACTCCTGTGCGAGTCGTGCGAGTCCCCGAAGCCAGACTCGCCGCTCCGTTCACTTCGCGAACTCGCGAACGGCGGCACCGCGGCGGCGTCCATCGGCCGCCGCCCAGCCGGAGAAACGGCAGCCCGCGCCGATTCTTCGAGGGGGTCGAGCTCCTCGTCCAGCAGGCCGGCGATCCCGTGCGGCTCGTCGAAGAGCACCCGCTCCGCCAGCCGGTTCACGTCGTGCATTTCGTCGACCTGGGCCTCGGCCTCGGCGAACGCGCGCTCGAGCTCGCTGGCCTCGATCGGGCGGTCGAGCTCGATCTGGAACTCGTCAAAGGCAGGGCCGGGCGGCGCTGCTTCGACCTGGCGTACGGAGATTTCGCGCTCGTCGAACTCATCGATGGGAGGCAATCCGGACTCGAATGCCCATAGGTCGAGCCCGTCCTCGAGCACCCGGCGGGCGTGTCCGCCCTCGTCCTCTGGCAGCAGGGCCAACGCAAGCACAGCGCGGGCCGGCCATTCGCTCGCCTCTCCGAGCGCCGCGATCGCGAGCGCCGTGCGGCCCGCGCGCCGATCGCGCTCGGCGTTCGCGATTCGCTCCAGTCGCTCTCGTCGGATCCACGCCGATCGACCCAGCTCCATCGTTTCCCCCTTGCGACCTATGCCCGTCGCACTGCGCGCCAGCCGGAAGGCAGGATTTCCTCTGGCCGAAGCGAGACGGTGCCTGCTTGGCCGATGCCTTTCAAGACGACGAAATGGATGCCGGCTCCCTGCCTCTTCTTATCGACGCCGATCGCGCTCAGATAAGCCTGTCGAGGTCGATCCGGCGGTGTCGTGGGCAATCCCGCCCGCTCGAGCAGGGCTGCTAGTCGGCGCGTGGTGCCGGCGGGCGAATGGCCGAGAGCCTCCGAGCGATCGGCGGCGAAGACCATGCCGATGGCGACCGCTTCACCGTGAAGAATGCCCCGGTAGCGGGCGTGCTTCTCGATCGCGTGGCCGAGGGTGTGACCGAAATTGAGTAGCCGCCGCAGGCCGCCCTCCCGCTCATCGCGGGCCACGACCTCGGCTTTGATGGCGCAGGCCCGTTCGAGAGCATGCAGGACGATCTCCGGCTCGAGGGCGAGGAACGCCTCGAGATGGGCCTCGAGCCATTCGAAGAGCTCCGCGTCCCAGATCGCGGCCGCCTTGATCAGCTCGGCCGCGCCGGCGGCCCGTTGGCGCAGCGGCAGGCTCGTGAGAGTCGCCGTGTCGATGAAGACACCCTGCGGCTGGTGGAACGCGCCGACCAGATTCTTGCCGCGGGCGAGATTCACGCCCGTCTTGCCCCCGATCGATGCATCGACCATCGCGAGCACCGTCGTCGGCACCTGGACGAAGGGAATTCCGCGCAGAAATGACGCCGCCGCGAAGCCCGACAGGTCGCCGACCACGCCCCCGCCGAGGGCCACCACCGCCGAGTGGCGATCGAGCCCCTGGTCCAGGAAACGCTCATAGAGCCGACCCAGCTCCCGCAGGTTCTTCGTGGCGTCCCCATCGGGCACCGCGATCCGACCGACCTTGGCACCCGCCCGCACGAGCCCGCGAGCCAAGAGCGGCGCATAACGCCGCGCCACGGTTGCCACGCTCACGAGCGCGATCCGCTCGGCCGCGAGCAGCGCGCCGATCCGCTCGCCGATCGTTTCGAGCCAGTCGTGGCCGAGCTCGATCGCGTAGCTCCGCTCGGCAAGCAAGACGGGCACGCTGGCCCGACAGCTCCCCTGCCCGGTCATGCGCACGCCGGACGGGGCCTTCGATTGGACTGGCTTTCGTTTCACCGTCATCGACACGCTCCCAGCCTCCCGCGTTCGGCGAGCAGATCTACCCGGCCCGGCAGGGGCATCGCCGCGCTCGCGCAGCAGGCCCACGATCCGCTCGATGACTTCCTCGGGCGTCCCCGTCGCGTCGACGCGGTGGTGCGCCCGGGCGTAATGGCCCTGTCGGGCCGACAACAGCTCGCGCAGCTTCGCGGGCCGCCCCCGCGGCTCGACCCCGGCGAAAAGCGGCCGGCTCGCCACGTCACCGATCCGCTCCAGCAAGATCTCGACCGGGGCGTCGAGCTGGATGAGGATGCCGCATGCCCGTAAGCGCTCCGCCGCACCGGGCTGCGCAATCGCCCCCCCGCCCAGCGCGACGACCAGCGCCCCTTGCGAAGCCGAATCGATCGCTTCGCGCTCCAGCTCCCGGAAGCGCGCCTCACCCTCGGACGCGAAGATTTCGCTGATCGTTCGACCCGCCCGGCGCTCGATCTCACGATCCGTGTCCAGGAATTTTCGCTCGAGCCGTTCGGCCAGCCGCGGCCCGACGGTCGACTTGCCCGCGCCCATCATACCGATCAAAAAGATGGGCCTCGGTTTCGACACGGTTGCAGTATAGAAAAACGGGGGGAGCAAGCGCTCCCCCCGTTCCATCACGACGCGGTCCGAGGCCTCGCTGGACCCCGGTCGTCCGATCGTTTGCCTAGTTCCCGGCCATCTCCGGCAGCCGTACGATGCGCGGCGTCACGAAGACCAGCAGCTCCTTGCGAGCGTCGGTGATCTCGTTGCTCTTGAACATGCTCCCGATCACGGGGATCCGGTGCAGGTACGGAACCCGGCTCTGGCGCTGGCTCTTATCGATCGTGTAGATGCCACCCAGGACCAGCGTCTGCCCGTCCTTCACGAGCGTCTCCGTCTTGGCCACGTTCTTCGCGATCGCGGGCGAACCCGTCGGCGTCGGCACCGTGCTGTCCGGCGCGTCTCGAGTCACCTCGATCTTCATGATGACGCTCTCGTCCGCCGTGATGTGCGGCGTCACGATCAGCGACAACACCGCATCGATGAACTCGAGCTTCGCGTCGCCACCCTCGAAGGTCTGGAACGGGATCGACACACCCTGCTTGATTTCCGCCCTCTTGTTGTCCAGGGTCACGATGCGCGGGCTCGAGACCACCTTGCCATCACCCGTCGACTCCGCCGCCTGGATCTGTGCATCCACCCGGAAGTCCTCGTCGAGGATCAAGGCACCGATCGACATCAGGCCCGTCGGGACGGACGTGATCGGATTCGCGAAGGCGAGGCTGTTGTCGTCGATCAGCCGGTAGTCCTCGCTGCCGAGGTCGGTGCGAAGGGTGCCGGGATTGAAGGGATCGACGAACTGCTGAGACTGGAAGCTCCAGACCGAGCCGAGCTCGCGGGAGAAGTCGAGGTTGGCCTCGACGATCTTCGCCTCGATCATGACCTGCGGCGTCTGGGTATCGATCGCTGCAATCAGCGCGGTCGCCTCGTCGATCACCGAGCTGATGTCCTTGATGATCAGGGTGTTCGTGCGCAGGTCGAGGTTCACGGTGCCCCGCGACGAGAGCAGTCGCCGCACGAGCTTGTCGATGTCCTTGACCGTTGCGTAGTTCACCGGCAGCAGCTTCACCTCGAGATCCTCGAGCTTCTCCTTGTTCCGGCGCTCCTGCAGACGAACTTCCTCTTCCGCCTTCAGGACGTCGGCGGGAGCGATCCGCAACACGTTTCCGACGCGCACGAAGCCCAGGCCCTTGGTCATCAAGATCACGTCGAGCGCCTGGTCCCAGGGCACCTCGACCAGCCGGATCGTCACGTTGCCGTCGACTTCGTCACCGGCGATGATGTTCAGGTCCGACACCTCGGCGATCAGCCGCAGCACGTCCGCAATCGCGACGTCCTTGAAGTCGAGCGACACGCGCCGTCCGCGATACTCCTTGCCGTCGATCAAGCCGCCCTCTTCGAGCACCTCGATCGCCGCCGGAACCTCGACCGCCGCCGGCCCGGCCGATGCCGAGGCAGCCGCCGGTGAGGGCTCGGCGAAGAGCATCTCTGCCGCCGCCATGCCTGCCGGCGCGACCGGATTCGAGTCGGCCGCGGACCCCTCGGCGGTCGCCATTTCGGCCGCTGCGGCCGGAACAGACGCGTCGGAGGCCGTGGCCATCGCCGACGTGTTCTCAGTACCCACCATGGAAGCCGCAGTGTCCGCTGCCCCGCCATTCGGGAACGCGGGGGGCGCGGCGGCCGCGACGCCCATGTCCTCGAAGTCGACCATCAGACTCGAAGCGTGGGTGCTCATCACCGGCTTCTGGCCCGCTGCCCGGGTGAACACGATCCGCACTTCGGGAACCTTCACGTCGGGCTGCTGGAACGCCTGGATCATCGAGACCGGTCCGCCCTGCTCGGGGAAGAGCTTGTCGGAGGCCTCGTCGCTGATGTGCGCGTTCGCAATCCGGACGACGAGGGTCGTCGCGTCGGGGCTGTAGGTCGTATAGTGGATGGGAGTGTTCGCCAGGATCGCGGTTCGATCCATCGTGTCGAGGCGCTCGAAGCTGAGCCCGTAGATTTCGATCATCGCCGGTGTGGTGGCGTCGCCCGCCGGGAGAGCCTCACTGGCCTCGACGGCTTGTGCCGCCATCTCCATCGGAGCCGGTTCGCTCGCCGCCATCTCGGCAGTCGCGTCGTTCGTCGGCATGCTCGTCGGCATGCTTGTCGGCATAGCCTCGGAAGCACTCGCGCTGGCAAGGAAGCTCGCCTCGGTCGCCGTCAGTGCATCGGTCATCGCCTGGGTGAGGGCGTCGCCTTCGCCGATCGCGATCCACATCCCGGTGGCACCGGGCATGATCTGTCGACCCGCAAAGTCCGCAGCCTGGCTGCCACCGTCGATCACGATGCGGAGCTTGCCTTCGTGATCCGCGAACCGCACGCCGGTCACGAACGGGGAGTCGAGCTTCACGTTCTTGGCCGTGCTGCTCGCCTTGATCCCCTGCACGTCGATCACGAGGCGCGGCGGACCCTGAAGCGTGAAGACTTCCAGATTGTCGAGCGTACCGTCCGCCGCCAGGCCGACGAGCACACCGCCCGCCACCGCCTGCGCCGAGAGACCCATCAGCTGGGAAGCCGGCTTCGCCGTCGGAACGACCGCGATGCTCGCGTCCACCAAAGCCGCCATCGGCTCGGAATCGGGGCTCCAGGGCGTCACCTCTCCCAAGTCGGAGGCGGCCTCGGCTGCCGAATCCGGCGCGGCCAGAGCCATGGAAGACTCCTCGGAGACGGGCTCGTCGCTCGACATCACATCGCTGTCGTCGCCGAGCGCCTCTTCGATCAGAGCCTGGTCGCTGGCACCGGGCAGGATCGCGATTTCGAGCCCGCCGTCTCCAGCGTTTACCTCGGCGCGCCCCATCGACGTCAGCTGGATTTCGACGCGAGTCATGGGCGTTCCGCTTTCGTCCTCGAAGGTCGAAACCGTCACCACATCGACGACGCCGTCGTAGGCGGCCACCTGACGGCTCTCACCGCCCACGGCCTCTACGAGACTCGCCGCCTCGCCCTCGCCTACCCCGACCAGATCCACGACGACGAGATTCTCGTCCCCGCGCTCGGTCAGCGAGTAGACCGGATCGACGAGTCCGTCGAGGAACACGACACTGCCCTCGCCGTCTCGCGTCACCGAGACTTCACCCAGCGTCTGAACCGCCGAGCCTGCCTCGGCACCCGATGGTGCCTGCGGCGAAGCACAACCCATCGCTACGACAGCCGCGACACACGCTGCCATCGCGCTCTGGATCACCAACCTCAGCCATCCGTTTTTCGGATCGACCATCGAGCTCACCCTCCCTGGCTCAAACGAATCTTCAACTCCACGTCCTTGGTCGTCCGCTCGCCTGCGAAGTTTTCGTAGGTTTCCTTGACGAGAACGAGGTTGTCGCCGATGTGCACCACTTCACCGTTGTTCTTTCCGATCTGGGAACCTTCTCGCACGATGTACGA
>JANNQH010000927.1:0-3202 GCA_031400655.1 Deltaproteobacteria bacterium
CTGAAGCTCGCCATCGCGGACTCGCTGGCACTGATCTCCCGCCCACGACCGGCCCGCAGCTCCTCGACGAGCTGCAGGATGTAGCTGAGCTGCATGTCGGCGATCGTGATCAGCGAAAAGTTCCCGACCGGGCCGTTCGGACCGTTCAACATGAAGAGATTCGGAAAGCGCGGGATCGAGATCGACAGGTAGGCATTCGGACGGTCTTTCCAGACGTCTTCCAGATCGATGCCATCCCGTCCCCTCACCTTCATCGGCCGCAGGAAGCGATCGACGCGGAAGCCCGTGGCGAGCACGAGCAGATCGAGCTCGTGGAGACGGCCATCCGTCGTCCGCACCCCCTTCGGCTCGATGCGTTCGATCTCTTCCGTGACGAGCTCGGCATTCGGCTGCTGGATCGCGTCATAGAAATCACCCGACATGATGAGGCGCTTGCAGGCGGCGCGATAGTTCGGCCGGAGCTTCTCGCGCAGGACGGGATCCTTGACCGAGCTCTCGAGGTTCGTGCGACACGCCGCCTCGAGATTCTTCATCTGCTCGGACTTCGCGTCGACGACGCCGTTCGAGAACGTCTCGTGGAAGTTACGCGTCAGCTCGTCTGCCATCTTCCGGAAGGCGGTGCGATCCCCGCGGAAGGAATCCTTCTCGGCGTCGCTGTAGGCGGCGTTCTCCTGGGGCGCGATCCACTGGGGCGTGCGCTGGAAGAGCGAGAACTTCTGCACCTTCGGCACGAGCGCGCTCGTGATCTGGATCGCCGTCGATCCGGTTCCGATCACACCGACGCGCTTGCCATCGGTCGGGACGGAGTGGTCCCAGCGCGCGCTGTGGAAGCAAGCCCCCTCGAAGGAATCGAGCCCCTTGATCTCGGGGATCATGGGATGGTGGAGGACGCCCGTCGCCGCGATCACGACGTCTGCCTCGTCGCGCTTCCCGCTCTTGAGGGTCAGCCGCCAGCGGCCCCGCTCGAATTCGAGCCGATCGACCTCCTCATTGAACCGGATGCGCGGCAGGACTCCGTACTTCTTCGCCACGCCTTCGAAGTAGCCGCGAATCTCCTTGCCGGGTGCGAAGCGCTGACTCCAGTCGGGATTGGGCTCGAAGGCATAGCTGTAGATGTGGGAGGGAACGTCGCAGGAGAGACCGGGATAGGTATTCTCGCGCCAGGTTCCGCCGACCGAGTCGCCCTTCTCGTAGATGACCCAATCATCGTATCCCGCCTGCCGGAGTCGAATCCCGCTGAGCACCCCGGCCATGCCGGCTCCGATCACGATGAAACGCATGGTCCATCCTTTCCCGGGCGCGCTTTCTCAGGCGCCCATCAATCGAAATTCACCGCCGCGAAGGGCGAGAGCGGTGTCACCTGCACCTCGGCGACGATTCCGGCGAGACTCGCCGACATGTGCTTGAACGGTGCGCTCGCGCAGTGGAGCTCGAAGGCCTGCTGGTCGGCATAACAGTCGAAGTACCAGAACTCGTCCGGGTTCTCGCTCGACTGGCTCATCACGTAGACGAGCGTGCCCGGCTCCTGCTTCGATTCGGTGCAGACCGACTCATTGAGCTTCTTCAGCTCGTCTCGCTTGCCGGGCTTGGCAACGATCTTCGTGATGTAGGCGGGTCGGGACATGTCGTTCTCCTCAGAAGTTGGACCGGGAGTCCACCCGACCCCGCCCGATTGGTCCAGCCCCGCAAGCCAGTCACTCCGAACCAAACTTCGAGCATTACAGACAGTCTGTCAACAAGACGCAATCCGCCTCGAATCCCAGGCGCCAGATCCCACTCGAGCACCCGCCTTCTAACCGCCGGGAGACGCGCAAAACCCCCGCTATCAGGGCGTCACGATTGAGAAATTTCCGTCAACGCGATCCAGCAGGCCGAAGAAGGCAAGCAGCTCGGTCCGGCTCCCCTCGACGTCGAGCTCGCCCGAGAGGAGCACGTCCTTCAGCCCGACCTGCCCGGTCACCAGGCGCAGGAAGAACGCCCGGGTGAGATGGACGCTGGCGGCGGCCTTTGGATCCGCCTCCCGCGCCCAGTGGTGGAGGACGCCGTTCTCGACCGCGAGCACATAGGTCTGGCCAACGTCCGTGAAGACGAAGTTGATCGTCAGGGGAACGCGGGCGGCGGCCTTCGCGCCGTCGAGGCGGGTGGCCATCGCGGTGAAAAAGAGGTCGAGCGGGATGCGGCCGAGGATCGCGCTCGCCGCGCGTGCGTCGAGCGCCTGGTTCGTTGAAATCCCATGCCGAAGATCGTTCGCACCCGAGAGATAGACCGAGCGCCAGACACCCGACTCCGCTTGATAGGCAAGCTGGTCGTAGGCACTCGCGAGGAGCGTCTTAGCCTCCGCGTCGCCCTCGTCGGCAAAGACGAGATGGTCGAGGAGCGTCGCGGCCCAGCGATAGTCGCCCGCTTCGATCGCCGCGCTCGCCTTCTGCTTCACAGCCGCCGCCCCGCCCATGGCCTCCACGTAACGCTCGCCCTGCTCGACAGGCGGGAGTGGGTCGAGGTTCGCCGGGTTGCCGTCGTACCAGCCGAAATAGAACTGGTAGACGGCCTTGGCGTTGTGGCGGAGCGTCCCGTAGTAGCCGCGGTTCGCGAAGCTCTTCGCAAGCGGCGGCGGGAGCTCGAGCGTCTCGGCGATCTCGCGCGGCGTGGCGCCCTGGTTCGCGAGCCGGAGCGTCTGGTCGTGGATGAACTTGTAGGTGTCGCGCTGGCCCTTCAGGAATTCGAGCGAGCGAGCGTGCCCGAATACGGGCCAGGTATGACTCATGAAAACGGTTTCGACGTCCGGGAAGCGCTGGATGGCATCGTCGATGTAGCCGCTCCATTTGCGCGCGTCTCGGACCTTCGTCCCGCGCAGCGTATAGAGGTTGTGCATCGTGCGGTTCACGATCTCGGCGCCACAGTACGCCTTCTGCTTCGGCAGATAGAAGGCGAGCTCTGCCGGTGCCTCGGATTCCGGCGTGTACTGGAAGACGAGCTCGACACCGTCGATCGTCATCGGCTGCGGTGTGTGGTCGATCGCGTCGGTCGGCATTGCGAAGCTCGAGCTGCCGGTCAGCGGCTGCTTACCGAGGCCCGAATCGACATAGCCTCGCTCGCCGTAGGGCAGCCCGAACCCGAACTGATAGGTCGCGCGCCGTCCCATGGCCGTTCCGGCCAGCACGTTCTCGCTCGTCACCTCCTCGACGAAGCGGGCCGGGGCGAT
>JANNQH010000928.1:0-2534 GCA_031400655.1 Deltaproteobacteria bacterium
TGTTAGGCCAGCCCAAGGCGGTCCGCGCCGTGGGTGCAGCGAACGGCGCGAATCCGATTCCGATCGTGATTCCGTGTCATCGGGTGATCGCCCGGGGCGGGGCGCTGCAGGGGTATGCGGGCGGACTCGAGCTCAAGGCGAGGTTGCTGGCGATGGAGTCGGCGGTGACGGGACGTGAGCCGAGACAGGCGAGGCTTTTCTAGTCACCGGATCGCCATCGCATCGAGTCCCATGCTTCCGACGCCTCCGACTCTCCGGGAACGCTGCGCAGGCTCGCTGGTCGGTCTCGCGTGCGGCGACGCCGTCGGAACGACCGTCGAGTTCCAGGCGCGCGGGACCTTCCCGCGCGTCACCGACATGGTCGGGGGCGGACCCTTCGGGCTGATTCCCGGCCAATGGACCGACGACACCTCGATGGCGCTCTGTCTGGTCGAGAGCCTGCTCGCCGTCGGCGGCTTCGATCCGGTCGACCAGATGAATCGCTACCTCGATTGGTGGCACCGGGGCTACCTGAGCTCGACGGGCGAATGCTTCGACATCGGGATGACGGTTCGCGCGGCGCTCGTGCGATTCGAGTCGACTCGGGATCCCTCCGCCGGATCCGTGGATCCCGAAACGGCGGGCAACGGGGCGCTCATGCGGCTCGCGCCCGTCGTCCTGTTCTACTACCCGGATCTCGAGCGGATCCAGCGGTTCGCCGTCGATTCGTCGCGCACGACCCATGCGGCGCCGGAGGCGCTCGACTGCAGTCGTCTGCTGGCGCACGTCATCGCCGGCGGCCTCGCCGGATCGTCGAAGTTCGAGATGCTCGACGGCACGTCGCTTCGACTCGCGTCCCCACGCGTCGCGTCGCTCGCGGCGGGATCGTATCTCGACAAGTCGGAACAGGATGTGTCCGGGACCGGGTATTGCGTCGCGTCACTCGAGGCGGCGCTCTGGTGTTTCCACACCACCGATTCGTTCGAGCGAGCGGTGCTGCGCGCCGTGAATCTCGGCGACGACGCGGACACGACGGCGGCGATCGTGGGGCAGATCGCGGGCGCCTACTACGGGCTGGATGCGATTCCGGCGGCGTGGCAGTCGCGGTTGTACTGGGGAAGGGAGATCGAGCAGGTTGCGTATCGGTTGGCGGCGGCGCTGGGAGACGACTGACGAGTTCGCGTTGCAGATCTGAGAGAAAGCTGTTCTCGATTGGATCGAGGCTCGAGATGAATCGGTTGCCGTTCCGTCGAGTGAATGCTGAAATGTGTCGGGGAGGTCAGCATGCCGAACGAGTCGATGCCGAACGTGGACTTCAGACGGATTCCAAAAGAGCTTGCGGGACTGTGGGTGGTGCTCCGGCTCGGCGAAGATCAGGAAATCGTCGGTCAAGGGACGACTCCGCTCGAAGCGATGCAGCAGAGCAACATCGATCCGGACGATCGTCGGTATGCACTGACGCAGGTGCCCGACGATCGTTGGGGCGCCGCAGGAACTGCCTACGCTGTCCACCCAAACGTTTCGCGCTGACTACACGCGGATGAGTGACGGCCGTGTTCGTCCGTACTTGTTCGTGCAAATCGGAATCGGAGCGCGACGATCGGCCCACTTCCCGATGCTCGTGGATACGGGTGCTGACGCGTGTTTCGTAGACCATCGGATCGCCTACTCGGTCGGAATCAATCCAGTCGACGGGGGAGCGATGGGAACGGTCGTTGGAATCGCATCAGAGCAGCCGACGGCGCGCTACCCGGTCGACCTCCACGTGTCCTCGATCGGGCTCAGCATGCGGGTCGACGTCTTCTTCTCGACCCTGAACATGCCCGGTTCGAACGGTCTGCTTGGGCACTTCGGGTTCTTGGACCGATTCCGATGTGTATCATTCTATCCGGGCGAGGCGTTCGAGCTGGAGCTGAGATGAGGTCCCCTCAAACCTTCGCCAGCGCCTGCTCCAGATCCGCCAGCAGGTCCGCCGCGTTCTCGATGCCCGCCGCATAACGCACGAGGCTGTCGGTCACTCCGAGCTTGAGTCGATCCGCCTTGGGCACGTCCCAGAAGGACATCGTGACCGGGAGCTCGATCAGGCTTTCGACGCCGCCGAGGCTCGGGGCCTGGTAGGGGATCGTCGTCGCGTCGATGAACCGCATGGCGCCGGCCAGATCGGTGTCGATCTCGAAGGTTACGACACCGCCGTAGCCCTTCATCATGCCGATCGCGATCGCGTGGTCGGGATGGCTTGCGAGGCCCGGATACCAGACGCGGCGGATCTTGGGATGCGCTTCGAGGTAGCGCGCGAGGGCCATGCCGTTGGCGTTGTGGCGCTCCATGCGGATGTCGAGGGTCTTGATGCCGCGCAAGAGGAGCCAGGCGGCGTGGCTGTCGATGATGCCGCCGAGGACGCCGAGCGCCTTTCGGACGGGGTCGATCATCTCCTTCGGGCCCGTGAGGGTGCCTGCGAGCAGGTCGTTATGTCCACCGAGGTACTTGGTCGCGCTATGCAGGACGAGGTCGGCGCCATCGGAGAGCGGTTTGTGGTTGACGGGCGTCGCGAAGGT
>JANNQH010000929.1:0-1862 GCA_031400655.1 Deltaproteobacteria bacterium
GCGGCCCTCGCTCTTCGCCGCCTTCATCTCGGCGTAATCCGCCGAGCCGAAGACGAGGGTCTGGGTCGTGGCCTCCTCGTCGATCGAGTCGACGACGAGCTGGTTCGCGAGGATCG
This sequence comes from Deltaproteobacteria bacterium, assembly GCA_031400655.1. Classification (GTDB taxonomy): domain Bacteria; phylum Myxococcota_A; class UBA9160; order UBA9160; family UBA4427; genus UBA4427. Next base: position 117 of record JANNQH010000929.1, read on the forward strand.
CCATGTTGCGGCGCGCCATCTTGACCGTGAAGGCGGGTGAGGCGGCGATCCCTTTCGCCATCTCGAGGGCGGTCTCCTCGAGCGCGTCGGCAGGGACCACCCGCGACACGATGCCGTGGCGCAGCGCCTCGTCGGCCTCCAGCGTCCGGCCCGTGAGGATCAGGTCCATCGTCACGCCGTGGCCGACCATCTGGAAGAGCCGCGCCATGCCACCGGTATCCGTGATCACGCCGTGCTTCACCTCTGGCAGCATGAAGCGCGTGCCCTCGGCGGCGATGCGGAGGTCGCAGCAGAGCGACCGCTCGAAGGAGCCGCCGATCACCCAGCCCTTCAGCGCGCAGAGGATCGGGATCTGGACATTCATCAGCAGCTTCATCGCGCCCTGGCCGCGTTCGATGAACGAGAGGTTGTCGATGTCCTCGGTCCGGATCCCGATCTGTCCGACGTCCCGGCCCGACGACCAGGATTTTCCGTTGGCCCGCCAGATTGCCGCTCGGACGTCTGGATTGCGCGAAAGCTCCTCGAGGATCGCGCGCAGGCCCTCGTCCATCTCGTCGTTGGCCGCGTTGTGCTTCTCCGGCCGATTGTTGCTGATGATGGCGACCGGTCCAGCGTATTCGAGCGTGATCAAATTCGTGCCCATGGATTTTCCTCCTGGCGAGGCCGGCGATGGCCAGCCTCAGCGCGGCTTCACTCCGTCGTAATAGGCATAGGGGGCCTTCGCGAGCCCGAAGCTCTCGAGGTCCCGCCCGAGTCCTTCCTTGAACCAACGCCGAACGCTCGGGATGTCCCAGCCACCTTCGCGCATCAGCGTCTTTCCGAACCTCGGCTGCTGTAGCACGCCGAGTCGCTCCATTCCCGTCGCGAAGACCTGTCCCGTCACCCAGCTGCCCTCGTCGCTGATCAGGTAGGCGACGAGGGGGGTATTGAGGGCTGGATCCCAGAAGGGCAGCTCGATATCGCGGCCCTCGGCGTCCTTGGCCGCGGCGGTCATGCGGGTCGAGGCGGCGGGCGCGATGCAGTTGGCGCGGATGCCGAAGCGGGCGAGCTCGAGAGCCCAGGTATAGGTCATCGAGGCGATCGCGCCCTTGGCCGCCGCGTAGTTGGTCTGGCCGAAGTTGCCCATGTGGGCGCCCGAGGTGGTGTTGACGATCGAGCCTCCGTTGCCCTGATCCTTCATTCGCAGCGCCGCCGCCTGGGCGACCCAGAACGTGCTCTTGGCGTGGATCCGGAAGACGTCGTCGAACTCCGCATCGGTCATCTTGAGGAACGAGCGATCCCGCACGATCCCGGCGTTGCTGATGGCCGCGTCGATCCGGCCGAAAGCCGAGACGCACTCCGCGACGAGCGTCTCGCAGCCCGCCCGCGTCCCGATGTCGTCTCCGTTCGCCCGGGCGACGCCGCCCTTCGCCTCGATCTCCCGGACCACTGCCTCGGCCTCGCTCCGATCGACGTCGTTGACGACGACCGATGCCCCCTCCGACGCCAGGACCATCGCATGGCCTCGGCCGATCCCGCGGCCCGCGCCCGTGACCACCACGCATTTGCCTTCGACCAGACCCATTGTCACCTCTCGTCGCCTAGCGTCCCGTGAACTTCGCCGGCCGCTTCTCGAGCATCGCATGGACCGCCTCGCGGTGGTCCTCCGACGCGGCCGAGATCACCTCGTGCGCCAGGCCGAGATCCATCGTCGCCATGGCCGCCTGCCGCAGCGGCAGATTGAGCACGCTCTTCGTCAGCTGGACC
>JANNQH010000930.1:0-1522 GCA_031400655.1 Deltaproteobacteria bacterium
AGCTCGGCCCGGATCCGCGCCAGCGCCGTGGCACTCGCGCGCACGCGAAGCCGCACCCCGTCCGCTTCGTAGGCCTCGGAAAGGACCGTGCCGAGCTCATGGGCCTGGGCGACGACGCGGGACCTCGCGTAGGGGACGACGAGCTCGAGCTCTTCCATGTCGCGCTCGAAATGGGCGAGGATGCTCGCGTAGAGCGTGGCGACGTCGGCGGGCGCGTGGGCCGAGAGGAGCAGCGCATCGGGATGGGCCTTCACGACCCGCGCCCGCGTGAGCTCGTCCAGGCGATCGGCTTTGTTCAACACGATCAGCCGCGGACTCTCGTCGGCGCCGATCGAGGCGAGCACCTCGCGGGTCACGTCGACCTGCGCCTGGAACGCGGGATCCGACGCATCGACGATGTGGAGCAGCAGGCTGCACTCGCGGGCTTCGTCGAGGGTCGAGCGGAAGCTCGCGACGAGATCGTGGGGCAGGTGCTTGATGAAGCCGACCGTGTCGGAAACGAGGACGCGGGTTGCCGTCTCGGGCTTGAGCGCCCGGACGGTGGTGCCGAGCGTCGCAAACAGCTTGTCCTCGACGAGCACACCACTGCCCGTCAACGCGCGCATCCAGGATGATTTGCCCGCGTTCGTGTAGCCGACGAGGGCGACCGTATTGATGTCCTCGCGGCGCCTGCGCCGGGTGCCCGCCTCGCGCTCGATCGCGGCCAGCTCCTGGCGAAGCTCGGCGACGCGGTCGCGGACCTTTCTGCGGTCGAGCTCACTCGCCGACTCGCCCGCGCCGCGGCCGCCGATGCCGCCGCCCTGGCGATCGCGTCCGCCGCCGGTCTCGCGTAGACGCGGCGCCATGTACTCGAGGCGCGCAATTTCGACCTGCAGCCTCGCCTCGCGGCTGCGCGCATGGCGCTGAAAGATCGCCAGGATCACCGCCGTCCGGTCGAGCACCTCGACACCCGTCGCGCGCTCGAGATTGCGGGCCTGGGAGGGCGAGATGTCCTGGTCGACCAACACGATCGTGGCCCGCGGCTCCCCCGCGCCATCCGCTGGCGCACCGCGACCGGAATCACTCTTGTGTCGATTGCTGCGCCCTTCGTACCGGTCGTTTTCGTCGCCATCCAGCGACGCATCCTGCTCGTCATCCTGCCCTGCATCGGGCTCGTCATCCGACGAGGCGTCCGAATCTTCCTCCTCGTCCTTCTCGGAGTCGGACTTCCCGGTGACGAGGCCCGGTCCGCCGGTCCAATCGGCGAGCTCGCGCAGCTTGCCCGAGCCGACGACGGCGCTCGGCGCCAGGCGGCTTCGGCGCTGCGTCACGTAGCCGACTACCTCGAAGCCGAGGGTCGACGCGAGGCGTTCGAGCTCGTCGAGGGACGAGCGGAAATCGCCGTCGGAGGTCGAGGAGAGCTGGACGCCCAGGAGGACGGCGCGCGGTCGCGGTTGCTCGGTAGTCGTCTTCGGGGTTCACGGTCTCGAGGGTGGGGCGGGCGGTGTGCCGCACCCGCTCGGGTGGGGCGAGGGCTCACCGG
>JANNQH010000931.1:0-2681 GCA_031400655.1 Deltaproteobacteria bacterium
TTCGACAGGCGCTCGGCCAGCAGCAGGATCTCCGCCCAGCCCGTGCGCGCGGGCTCGTCATCGAGCACTGCCTGGGGCGCATTCGCGTGGCCGGTCCAGGCGAGCAACGCGGGATTCGATTCGCCGGCCGTCTGGCGGACGGGCAGATAGTCGATCCCCTTCAGATAGAAGATCGACTTCGCGGCTTCGCCCCAGGGTCCGGGCACGCCGGCGGTGAGGACGAGTCGGAGGCCCTTCCGGTGGCGGGCGATCTCGGGCTCCAGATATTCCATCGTGCGTTCCTCGCTTCGAAGGCTCGGGGTTCGGGAGTCGTCGTTGCGTTCAGTGAAGCCGGCGTGCGGGCGGCTTGCTCGAGAGCTCCCCTTCGGCGATCAGGTCGATCGGATCGCAGTCGAGGCCATCGGCGAGCAGCAAGACCAGCTCGTAGGGAATCCGTTCCGCGCGCTCCTCGATCGCCTCGATCTGGTTCGGCGAGAGCGAGCGCCGCAAGCCGCTCGCGTTTACGCTCGCCGACTCGATCGCCAGGACGAGCTCTCGCGGCGACCAGCCGCGGGCGTGTCGCCTGCGCCGGACCGACAGGCCGTCGAGCAGTACGAGATCTTTTCGGATTCCTTGGGGCCGGGGTCGGGCGGACAAACGGACTCCTGCAGCGGCGAATCGGCGGGGCCGGGAGCCCCGGGCCAGTGTAGACTAGTCGCGTGGCTTCGCAGGCTTCCGTCGAGATCCTTGAACGCGCCGCCACGGCGCGCGGCCGCATCCTGCGCGTCGAGGCGGATCGATCCGATGCGCTTCCGCGTATCCTGGCGCTCACTTTCGACATCGGACGCATCGTGCTCCGCCCGACTGGAGAGTTGATCGGCGTCGAGTCGGTCCCGGACCGGGTCGCACTGCCCGCCGGTCTCGTGCCCCTCGACGAGGAGGATCCGTGGTGGCGCGTGCTGGGACAGCCGATCACGGCCGTCTGGCCCATGGAAAACGGCACGGAAGGGTTGGCGGCCCGCGAGGCGAAAGGCGTCGGCGCTTTGAAGCTGCAGTTTCGCGAGCGGGACCAGAATCCGCGCATCGTCGGCATCACGGTCGCGGGTCCCGCGCTGCGCGTGACGCTCGAGGGCGATTGAGCGGTCGCTACTCGAACGAGCAGGCGGCGGGATGAATCGAGACGCAAATAGATAGAAGGAGACCGGGCGATGGCAAAGCACGAGAAGGACGACAAGGTCGAGAAGAGCGACGACGAATGGCGCGAGCAGCTCTCGGAGCAGGAGTTCCAGGTGGCTCGTTGTTCGGCGACGGAGCGCGCCTTCAGCGGCCGCTACTGGAACGAGAAGACGGCGGGGACCTATCACTGCGTGTGCTGCGGAGCTCCGCTCTTCCGCTCCGAGGCGAAATTTGATTCGGGCACCGGCTGGCCCTCGTTCTTCGAGCCCGTCTCCGAGGACGCTGTCGCGGAGAAGGTGGACCGGGCGCACGGCATGCAGCGCGTCGAGTCGATCTGCGCCCGCTGTGACGCGCATCTGGGCCACGTCTTCCCGGATGGACCGAAGCCGACGGGACAGCGCTTCTGCATGAACTCGGCCTCGCTCAAGCTCGAGAAAGACGAGACCTGATCGATGTCCGAATCCCTCGAGGCCCTGCGAGTCAACGCGCGCCCGGGACACCTCTTCGTGCCCGAGGGCTCGCCGGTGCCCCGGATCCGGTACATCGAGTACGACGCGGAAGTGTTCGAGGAGGGCGAGATCAAGAGCCCCGAGGAGCTCCGCTGTTACGCGGAGACCGAGCGACCGACCTGGGTCGACATCGAAGGCTTCGGCGACGTGGCATGTCTGCTGGAGATCGGCGAGATCTTCGGGATCCACACGCTCGCCCTCGCCGACGCCGTGAACGTGCCGCAGCGCGCGAAGACGCAGCGCTATCCGGACCACCTCCTGATCATCATCCACGCTCCGCTCGATTCCGCCGATCCGCGCGCTCGGCTTCCCCAGGTCTGCATCCTGCTGGCGCGCGACTACATCGTGACTTTCCAGGAGCGGCATTTCGGATTCTTCGAGGACGTCCGGGAGCGACTGCGCAATCCCGATAGCTTGTTCCGCCGCGCGGGTCCGAGCTATCTCGCCTACGCGCTCGTCGACACGCTGATCGACCGGTACTACCCGCTGCTGGCCGAGATCTCCGAAGAGCTCGACGAGATCGAGAGCGACCTGTTCGAGCGCGCTTCGCCGCAGCTCGTGTCGCGAGTCCATCGGCTGCAGCGCCGTGTGACCCAGCTGCTGCGCATCCATCGCCCGCAGGTTGACGCACTACACCAGCTCGTCCGCAGCGATTCCACGCTCATCCCCGACGCCACCCGGATTTATTTCAATGACGTTGAGGACCACGCCCGCCAGATCCTGGGCGGCCTCGAGGCGGCCCGGGATTCGGCGACCGACGCGATGGGCGCGATCCTGGCCAGCCTCGGCCATCGCCAGAACGAAGTCATGAAGCTCCTGACGCTGGTTGGCACCATCTTCATCCCGCTCACCTTCGTCGTGGGCATCTACGGGATGAATTTCGACTACATGCCCGAGCTGCGCGCCCGTCTGGGCTATCCGATCGTGATGGGCGGGATGCTCGCCCTCGCCCTGGCGATGCTCTGGTGGTTCCGGACCAAGGGCTGGCTCGGCGGGCCGCGGAATCGGTAGCGGTCC
>JANNQH010000932.1:0-2527 GCA_031400655.1 Deltaproteobacteria bacterium
GGCATCATCCCCAGCGTCGAGACGGACCACGCGGCCAGCACCGCCGCCTGGAGCAGCTTCTCCCACTCGACGTGCTCGATGCGATCCGTCGCCTTCGCCGAAAGGCCGGCCTTGGTGAATGCATCGACGAGCGCGGCCAGCCGCTCGCCGACGCCATCGCGCTCGCGCGCGGTCGACGATCCGCCGAGCGCCCCGAACGAGCCCTCGAGCGCCCCGAAATAGAACGCCGTCGGAGCCGTCGCGACATGGCGCACGCGTCCGGGGCCTTCCAGCGTAGCCGCCTCGGTCGTCGAGGCACCCAGCACCCGCCCGCGTCCGATCCAATCGGCCAGGGCGCCGTCCTTCGCAACGGTGTTCTGGAGCGAAAGTGCGACAGGCCCCTGTTCACGAGAAAGTCCGCGCAGACCATCGGCTTCGCGGAGCGCGGCGGCGGTGTCCCGGGCCTTGACGCACAGGATCAGGGCGTCGAAGGCTCCGCGCGCCTGATCGGCGCTCGCGACGGCCTCGAGCCCGGCGCGGATTACGCGTTCGCCGCGGATGCCCGAGATCACGAGCCCGTGCGAGCGGATCGCCTCGACGTGGTCGGGGCGCCCGACGAGGGTGACCCGCACGCCCGACTCGGCCAGCATCCCGCCGACGAGGGATCCCAGACCGCCGGCCCCCAGTATGCAGACCCGCATCACCATGCTGGCCATGCTACGAGGAGAGCGAAGGCCCCGGCAAGAATCATATGTACGAATCGGATTCCCAGGATTGAACGCCAGAATCCGCGAGCGGCCTGCAATACTTGCCCCATGTCAATCCAGGCCTCGGACGTGCGCGTCGCCCTCGGCCACGCGATCTTCAGTCTGATCGAACCCCATCCGGGCCATGAGATCGCGTGGAATCGCTACTACGAGCGCGATCATCTGGTCGCGGCCGGAAGCTGTGCGCCGTGGACCTTCTCGACCCAGCGCTGGCTCGCGACGCGCCGTCACAAGGCCGTCCGTTATCCCCAGGCGAACGTCATCGCGAACCCGTTCGGGAAGGGCACGTTTGCCGCAGGCATGTGGATCCAGGAAGGCAGGCTCGTCGACCAACAAGCCTGGGTCGCCGAGCAGATGCCGATCCTCGCCAAGCACGGGCGCACCTTCGAAAAGCGGGACGTGCTCACGACGACGGGCTACGACTTCCTCGGCGCCGCGGCCCGCGATCTCGACGGCGTCCCGCCGGAGTTTGCTCTCGAGCGGCGCTATCCCGGCATGGTCCTGGCCTGGGTGGAACGAAAGCCCGGACACTCTCTCGAGGCGCTTCGCGATTCGCTGCTCGGCGAGTCCCTCCCCCGCTTCCTCGAGAAGTCGACGACGGCCCAGGCGCTCTGCTTTACTCCGCTTCCCAAAGCCGCCTGGTGGCCCAAGGCCGCGCCCGAGGTTCCGGGAGTCGGTGACCGCATTCTCATCTGCTTGTTCGGCGATCGAGATCCGCTCGAGGTCTGGCAGGATCATTATGCCGCCCTCGGCCAGATCCTCGAAGCGAGCGGCCACGCGCGCCACCTCTTCGTGGCTCCCTTCGTTCCGGTGGTGCCCGGCGTTGATCCGGACCTTGGGACGCTCTGATTCGGAGTAGGCATGAGTACATCCAGGGTCGCAGACAAAGAGCTGGTCGCGCGCGCGCGTGCGCTCGCGCCGGGTCTCGCCGCGCGCGCTTCGGAATGCGAAAGCACACGCCGCATCCCCGACGCATCGATCCAGGAGATCAAGCAGGCTGGGCTCTTCCGACTGCTTCAGCCGAAGGCATTCGGTGGCTACGAAGCGGACTTCTCGACCTACGTCCAGGTCGCGATCGAGCTCGGACGGGGCTGTGCGAGCACGGCCTGGGTCTACCAGAACAATGCGATGCACCAGCTGATCCTCGCGCTCTTTCCCGAAGAGACGCAGCGAGAGCTCTGGCAATCGGGGGATCCGGTGCGCGACGCACGCATCGCGTCGACGGGCTGGTCGCCGAAGCGGGGGAGCGCGCGTCCCGTCGACGGAGGTTATGTCCTCGATGGGCACTGGGAATTTGCGAGCGGGTCCTGGAACTGCGATCTCGACATGATCCTCGCTCCGGTCGTGCGCGAGAACGCCGGGCCGGTGCCCGAAATGCGTCTCTTTCTGCTCGATCGCGCGGCCGGCGAATACGAGATCCTGGATACCTGGCACGCGATGGGTCTCCGGGGGACCGCGAGCAACGACATCGTCGTACGCGAGCAGTTCGTCGCCGAGCATCGGACACTGCTCTGGGCCGATGCGAATCGAACACCGGAGAACGGCGTCAAGACCCAGGGCCACGCGGTCCATGACAGCCCCTGGTACCGCGTCCCGGTCTGGGACTGGATGGGCTGGACGATCGTGCCGGCCCTGCTCGGCGCTGCCTATACCGCGCTCGATTCCACGATCTCGCGCTTCGATACGCGCCGGAATCTGCTCGGCGACAAGCTCGCCGACACCCAGGCCGTCCAGCTCCGCGTCGCCGATGTCGCCGCTCGCCTCGACGCGGCCGAAACCCT
>JANNQH010000933.1:0-4371 GCA_031400655.1 Deltaproteobacteria bacterium
GTGCTCCCGGAGCGTGGCAGGCCCCGGATTCTCGGGGTTCGAGACCACGAGCTCCGTCACGCTGAGCAGCGGCTTGCCGTGGCGGCGACTCGCCTCGATGCCGGCCTCGACATAGCGCCGATCCTGCCGCTCGTGGAACTCCGCCATGCGCTCGAGTCCGTGGTCGGGAAAGAATGGGCCCGTGCGAAAGAAGGCGGCGGTCGCAGATTGGATGCCGATCCCGAGATGGATCACCGCGTCGACCTCCGGATGCGCGCAGACCAGCTCGAGCAGCTCGGGAATCGTGTCCCGGGTCTCACCGCCCGCCAGGTCGATCGGGTTGCTCCGGCTCCAGCGCGACGGCACCCGTGCATCGATCGCGTCGCGAATCTCCGGCGGGAGCGCGACCAGCTCGAGTCCCGCGTCGCTACAGGCATCCGCCGCAAGCACGCCCCAGCCCCCCACCGACGTGAAGACGACGACCCTGCGCCCCCGCGGCAGCGGCTGACTCGCGAGCGTCGCCGCCCATTCGAAGGCTTCTTCGACCGTCGGGGCGCGCAGGATTCCGAGCTGCCGGCAGAGTCCATCGAAAACGCGGTCGTCGCTGGCGAGGGCTCCGGTATGGCTTGCGGCCGCCCGTTGACCTTCGGAGCGTGCGCCGCCCTTCACGAGGACGAGCGGCTTCTCGCGCAGCAATCGCTCGGCGGCTCGCCGGAATCGCCTGCCGTCGCCCACGCTCTCGACATAACAGAGCGCCACATCCGTGTCGGGATCGACGGCGAAGTATTCGAGCAGATCGGCGAGCCCCGTCTGTGCAGAGTTCCCGAGCGAGACCGCTTTGCTGATCCCCACGCCAGTCGCGACGGCGTGATTGAGGAACGAGGAGACGAGATTGCCGCTCTGACTCGCGACGCCGATGCGGCCCGCCGGCGGATAGGGCGCGACGATCTGGGCGCACATCGACGCCGGCGTCGAGATCACCCCCTGCCCGTTCGGACCGATGAGGAGCATCCCGAGCTCCTCCGCCACCCGTACGAGCTCCTGTTGGAGCCGAGCCCCCTCCTCGCCCGCTTCGGCATAACCCGCGCTCGTGACGAAGGCCGCGCGCACACCCCTTCCCGCAGATTCCCGCAGCAGCTGCGTGTTCAGCTTGTTCGGCGTGCACACGAAGACGAGATCGAGGGGCTCGTTCGGCAGGGCCCCGACACTCGGATACGTCGTCTGCCCCAGCACCGGCGCCGTGTCGGGCTTCACGCCGAAGAGCGCTCCCTTGTAGCCACAGCGCAGCAGATTGTGGAACGTGACGAAGCCGAATTTTCCGGGATGGCTCGCGACGCCGGCGACGACGATGCCGCGCGGATGGAAGAGCGGCTGGAAACGGTCGCGGACCTGTTGATCCGAAAGCGGCGGCGCGAGCACACGATCCGCACGTCCGGGCTCGGCCGCGACTTCGACCAGCGCATCCACCGCCACCGGGACACCCTCGCGCAGGATCAACGGATTCAAGTCGACGGACTCGATCTCGGGGCGCTCGAGGGCGAGGCGTGAAAGGCCTTCGAGAACGTCGGCCAGGGCCTCGCGGTCGAGGGCTGGCTCGCCGCGATGGGGCTCCGTGAAGAGCCGCCGCGTGGCGAGCCCATCGACCATCCGGAGCGCCTCTTCGCGGGCGAGGGGAACCACCGCAAACACCGCATCGGCCAGGGCTTCGGCGAGCACCCCGCCCTGCCCGAGCATCACGCAGGGACCGAATTGCGGATCTCTCACCAGCCCCGCGATCAGCTCGCGCTGACCGCGGACCTGCTCGGCGACGAGCAGCGTCACGGGGCCGTCCTCCGGCCGAGCGCGGGACAGCAGATCGCGCGCCTCGCGCACGACGGCCTCAGGGTCGCCGAGCCCAACGCGGACGAGCTTTCGCTCGGTCTTGTGGGCGATGCCGTCGCCCGCGAGCTTGAGTACGACCGGAAAACCGATCTCGAATGCCGCCCTGGCCGCGGCATCGGGATCACGGGCCTCGAGCTCGCGCGGTAGACGCACCCCGTAGTGCGCGACGAGTGCCTTCGAGGCGGGTTCGGAGAGGGTACGGGTCGATCGCGGCGTGGAATCGGTGCGCGGGTTGGACATGCGGCAGACAGCCTATCGAACCGGGTTGGCCCATCCAAAATCCGCGCCGCGCCCAGCAGAGAGACGCCTGGGACGCTGCTAGCGTACGGATTCACCTGGATTCGGAGGGAGGATTCGATGCAGCTGGGCAAGCTCGGGGTCTGGAGCCATGTCGATCACCTCGACGCAGAAGCTGTGGCGGCCTTCGTCCAGCGCTCGGAGAGCTGGGGCTATTCGACCTTCTGGGTGGCGGAGGCCGTCGGCCGGGATCCTTTCTCGCTAATCGGATTCCTCGCGGCCCGGACGGAGCGGATCATCTTCGCGACGGGCATCGCGAACATCTACGCCCGGGATCCCATGTCGATGAAGGCGATCTGGAAGACCGTCTCGGGCCTGGCCCCGGACCGTTTCATCCTGGGTCTCGGCGTCTCCCATTCCCACCTCGTCACCAACCAGCGCGGCCACGACTACGGAAAGCCCGTCGCGACGATGCGCAACTATCTCGAGGCGATGGCCAAAGCGCTTTACATGGGTCCCCAGCCGGCCGTCGATGCGCCGATCGTGATCGGCGCGTTGCGCGATCGCATGCTCGAGCTCTCGGCCAGCCTGGCCCAGGGCGCCCACCCCTACAACGTGACGCCCGAGCATACGAAGCGGGCGCGGGCGGTGATGGGGCCGAAGGCGCTGCTGCTCCCGGAGCAGATGGTGCTCGCAGAGACCCAGCCCGCGAGAGCTCGCGAGATCGCCCGCGCGAATCTGAAGATCTACCTCCGGCTCGCCAACTATCAGAACAACCTGAAGCAGTTCGGCTTCGTCGATTCCGACTTCGAGAACGGCGGCTCGGATCGTCTGGTCGACGCGATCGTGTGTTGGGGGACACCGGAGAAGATCGCGAAACACATCGAGGCGCATCTCGCGGCCGGAGCGAACCAGGTCTGCATCCAGCCATTCCGACCCGACGGTGGCCCCGGCGCCGACGAAGAGCTGCTCGCCGCCCTGCCGCGCCTCCTTCGCTAAGAGGCCGCCCGCCTGCCGAGCTCCTCCCGCTCACCCGATCCGATCGAAGGAACTGCCCATGGCCTCGCTCTTCAGCCCGCACAAGCTCGGACGCCTCGAGCTCTCGAACCGCATCGTGATGGCGCCGATGACCCGCTCGCGTGCCGGCCAGGACGACGAGCCGACCGAGATGGTCGTCGAATACTATCGTCAGCGCGCGAGCGCAGGCCTCATCATCAGCGAAGGGATCTACCCGAGCTACGACGGTAAGGGCTACTGCCGAACGCCGGGCCTCGTCACGCGCACACAGGTCAAGGGCTGGCGCAGGGTGACCGACGCCGTCCACAACGAGGGCGGCCGGATGGTCGCCCAGCTCATGCACTGCGGCCGCGTCGCCCATCCCGACAACAAGGCCCGCGCTGCCGAGACCGTGGCGCCCTCGGCGATTCCCGCCAAGGGCGAGATGTACACCGACACGAAGGGCATGCAGCCGATGGTGGCTCCACGGGCGATCGTGCGGGACGAGATTCCACAGATCGTCGAGGAGTTCGCCCGGGCGACGGAGCTCGCGTACGACGCAGGCTTCGACGGCGTCGAGGCCCACTGCACGAGCGGCTACCTGCCGGCCCAATTCCTCTCGACCGGCAGCAATCGACGCGAGGACGAATACGGGGGCTCGGTCGAGAACCGGGTGCGTTTTCCGCTCGAGCTGATCCGCGCGATGGCCGCCGTCGACGGCGCCGCGCGCGTGGGCTTCCGGATCTGTCCGGGCAATCCGTTCAATGACCTTTCCGACGCGAACCCGGAGGAGACCTTCCGCAGCTTCCTCGGCGGGCTGCGCAGCCTCGGCCTCGCCTACTGTCACGTGATCCGGCTTCACAACACGCCGCTCGACAACATCGAGCTCGCCCGCACGGCCTTCGGCGGTCCGTTGATCGTGAACGACAGCTACAAGCGGGAGGAAGCGATCGAAGTGGTCGAGAGCGGGCGCGCCGCGGCCGTCGCCTTCGCCCGGTCCTACATCGGGAATCCCGACCTCGTGCGCCGACTCGAGCAAAACGCCCCGCTCGCCCGCTTCGACCCGAGCGCGCTCTACACGCCCGGGCCGAAGGGCTACGTCGACTACCCGGCTCTCGATAACTGAGGCGATACCTGAGGCGATACTCGAGGCGTTTCAGCGATTCCGCAGCGCGTCGCGGATCTCGGTCAGGAGCAGCTCTTCCTTGCTCGGCGCCGGGGGCGGAGCAGCCGCTTCCTTTTTGCTCGTCGCCGCCATCGCGGTGTTCATCGCCTTCA
>JANNQH010000934.1:0-2837 GCA_031400655.1 Deltaproteobacteria bacterium
GGACTCACGCTCCGCTCGTTCTACCAGCACTTCTCGGGCAAGGACGATCTCCTGATCGCTCTGATCGAAGAGTCCCAGCTCGTCATGGCCCGCCTCCTGACCCGCCACGCCGCCCGTTTCGAGGAGCCACTCGACCGGATCGGGGGCGCGCTCTATTGGGCCCTCGACGATCGCCAGCACACGGCGGGCGACTACAACGCAGCGCTGTTGCGCTACGTGCAGCGAACGTCCCTGACCTCACCCGAGCGGGTCAGTGCAGCGCGCAAGCCGGTCGTCGCCGTCTTCACGCGTCTGATCGACGACGCGATGGTCGCCGGATCGATCGAACGGGGTGACCCGGAGAGATCGGCCTTCGCCTTGATGGCGCTGCATATCAGCTACACGCGGGTGACCTACCTGGGAAACGACTTGAGCTCACGACTGCCGTCGATTCCGGAGCTCGTGCGACTCTGCGTCCACGGGCTCGGCGCCCGCCTGGCCGTCGGCTGGGAGCAGCGCTTCGTGATGTCGGACGAGGACGCGGCGATCTCGAAGCGCGCCTCCGAGAAGCTCGCCGTCGAGTCCCTGCGCCGGCCGGACCCGCGCTAGCTGGAAGTCGCTCGATGCGCTGGGTGGAGCAAGACTTCGCCGGCGACGACTCGCAGGGCTCGAAAAACTCAGCGGCGCCCGGCGTCGACCCGGTTGCGTACTTCCGGCTTGATGACCTTTCCGCTCGGCGTGCGCGGAAGCGGTTCCTCCACGAGGTGCCAGACGCTCGGCACCTTGTAGTGGGCGAGCGAGCGACGGCACCAGTCGTCGAGCTCGCTCGTCTCCGGGCGATTCGCCGGGTCGACGACGACGACGGCACAGACGGCGTCGCCCGTCACCGGATCGTCGATCCCGACCACTGCGGCCTCGAGCACGCGAGGGTGTGCCTCGAGGCAGTGTTCGATTTCGGTGGGCGACACGTTCTCGGCGCTCACCAGAAGCATGTCGCGGGCTCGCGCATTGATGTAGAGAAGATCGCCTTCGAAGCGCGCGACGTCGCCCATCGCGAGCCAGCCGCCCGGCTTCAGCGCCGAGGCGGTCGCCTTCGCATCGTTCCAGTAGCCGAGCATGACGTAGGGGCTCCGCACATGGACCTCGCCCTCTTCCCCCGCCGCGACGCGCTGGCCCGCTGCGTCGCGCAGCTCGACCTCGACCGTGAGCGAGACGCGGCCCGTCGACGTCGGGTATCGTTCGAATTCTGGTCCGCCGATCGACGCGATGACGGCGCCGCCCTCGGTGCTCGTGTAGCCCATGCCGAGCAGCCGCCCGGTGCTCGGAAACGCGCTGCGGAGACTCTCCTGCACCGTCGGGCTGACCGGTGCCCCACCGATCCCGACCTGGCGAAGACTCGCTGTGTCGTAGTCGCGCAGCGTGGGATACCCCGCGACCCGGGGCGCCGCGCTCCCGAGCGCCATCCAGAGCGTGACCCGCTCGCGCTCGATCGCCTGGAGCACGCGCTCGGGCTCGAAGCGCCCGGGCAGGAGCACCATGCAAAAGCCCTTGACGGCCCCCATCACGACAGCGCCGTAGAGCATCGATACATGGAAGAGCGGCGAGGTCACGAGCACGACATCATCACTCGGCGGTGCGGGGACGCCCGCTGCCGGAAGCGGGACACCGAATAGCCCGCGGCCGTAGGCCTCGCTGAAGCCGCTCACCTGGGCGAAGCCGCAGGCGGCGCGGTGGGGCACGCTGACCGCCTTTGCGCGACCGGTCGTGCCACTCGTGAAGATCAGGAACGCGGGGTCGTCTTCGCGGGTCGCTGGCGCAGGACTCGCTACCGCCGCCCCGCCTCGAAGCAGACTCCCGAAATCGTCCATCCCGAGCGTCCGCAGCCCCTGAAGCACGGGCTTCACGCGCTCGAGCCGCGCCGCGTCCGCGACGACTAGCACCGGCTCGACCAGGGCGACCGCGTCCGCAAACTCTTCAGCCGTCCACCAGCCATTCATCAGACAAGGAATGGCGCCCAGCCAGCTGGTCGCCCAGAAGGCCACGATCCACTCCCAGCGATTGGCGGCGAAGAGCGCGACGCGGTCCCCGGGCCGGATGCCGTGGCGATCGCGGAGCACGTTCGCGGCGCGCGTGACCTGCTCGAGGTGGTCGCGGAACGTGAGGCGCAGGTCGCCGTCGACGAGATAAAGGCGATCTCCGAAGCGCTCGGTCCGCTCGAGCATCTCGCGCAGCGACCGCGACCGCTGCTTGAAGACCCACAACGAATGGCCGCGGACGATCTCCTCGACCAGCTCGAAGGCCCCACCGGGACCGATCAGTCGCTCTCGGATCTCGGTCCGCGCGGGTGCGCTCATTTCCCCGTGAACCGGGGGTCGCGGCGTTCGAGAAATGCCTGGATGCCCTCGCGCATATCGCCCGTCGTGAACGCAACATGCTGCGCGCGAGCCTCGTCCTCGGTGGCCTGCTCGAAGCTCCGCCCGGAGCTTTCGTCGAGCATCCGCTTGATGAGACCGAACGCCGTCGTCGGTCCGTCGGCGAGGCGCCGGCCCCAGGAGTCCGCCAGCGCGTCGAGCTGCTCGACCGGGACGACCTCGTTCACGAGCCCGAAGCTGAGTGCCTCCTGCGCGCTCAGCATGTCTCCGAAGAAAGCCATCTGCTTCGCGCGGCGAAGCCCGATCAGGCGCGGCAGCGACCAGGACGTGCCGCCGTCGAGGGCCAGGCCGCGCTTGATGAAGACCTCGCAGAAGCGTGCGCGGTCGCTCGCGATCGCGAGATCGCAGGCGAGCACGAGACCGAGGGCGACGCCCATGGCGACCCCGTCGACGACGGCGAGCGTCGGCTTCGCCAGTCGATGCAAG
>JANNQH010000935.1:0-2424 GCA_031400655.1 Deltaproteobacteria bacterium
GTGAACACCGGCTGCTTCTCGGGCGATACCGCGGGCTTTCCCATCACGATCTCGGCGACGGGCAGCTATCGCCTGACGGGCAGTCTGACCGTCCCCGATGAGAACACTGATGGAATCGTCATCAGCGCCAACTCCGTGTCCATCGACTTGAACGGCTTTGATGTCGTCGGCCCGACGAGCTGCGTCGGGTCTCCAGTGATCTGCACACCCTCGACGGGAACGGGGACGGGTATCGATTCCGGCGTGTTCGGCGGCTGTTCCGTCAAGAATGGCCGCGTCCGGGGCATGGGATTTCGCGGCGTCGACCTCGGCGAATACTCGATCGTGGCCGGCGTCCACGTGAGCTCCAACCGCGCCCAGCAGATCCTTGTGGGGGTCTCGTCGATCGTTCGAGACAACATCGTGAGCTTTGGTGGCAACATTGGCGTGTTCACCGGCGCAGGCGCAATCGTCTCGGGGAACTCCGTGAGCAACCACGGGGGTTCGGGGATCTCTACGGGCTCGGGGTCCACGATCACGGGCAACACGGTCTACCTGAACGCGACCGACGGCATCATTACGTCGAGCGGATCAACCGTGGCCGGAAACCTGAGCTATTCGAACTCGGGGGACGGGGTCCAGACGACCTCGAGCTCGATGGTCCAGCGCAACACCATCCGCTTGAACAACGGGTTCGGGCTCAAAAATGTTAGTTCTTTTGCCCTCACGGCCTACCGGAACAACTCGATCCTGCTGAACTCTGGCGGTCCGGTCGATAACTCGGTCGATCTCGGTGGAAACACCTGCAGCACCATCGCGGCGTGCCCGTGACGATCCGCTGTTTCGAATCGGGTGGTCGCCGAGCCCGGTCGATCCAGCACGATCGAGGGTTTCGATCGGCATTTCACGAGGAGACTCTTCCATGGCAATGAATCCCAGTCGGTCTCTCCGAATCCCGCTCCTCTGCGTACGGCAAACCGCCGCCATTCGGGCCAGGACAACGCTAGTCGCTGTCTTCGCCGCGAGCCTGCTCTCGGGCGCGGTGGCGCCGCGGGTCGCGGCTCAAGCCGTGATCTCGCTCTCCCCGGACGTGACGATCCCGATCGGCACCGGAAATCTCGTGACGGCGGACCACGCAGTGGCCGTAGACAACCAGCTCGGGATCGTCGTGCTCCAGAACCTGGGGGCGATCCCCGAAGCCGCGGACGTGATCGGCTACGCCGAGGGCGCGAACGGCTCGAAGCTGCTTACCTTCGATACGACCGTCTCGCTCGCGGGCGGCGTCGTGGCGCGGCCGGGTGACGTGGTGGCGCTGAACGGCAGTATCTACTCGATCGTCTTCTCCGCTGCGCAGGCGGGCCTCGCACCCGGCGTGCAGATCGACGCTCTGGCCAGCGCGTCGACTGGCGGATTGCTGCTCTCGTTCGATACAGACGTGAGTCTCCCCGGCGCACTTCATGTAGCGGACGAGGATCTGGTTCGATGGAATGGGACGACGTTCAGTCTCGCCCTCGATGGGTCGTCGGCGGGAATGAGCCGTGCGCTCGACGTCGATGCGGCCGACGATCTCGGGACGTCGACCTTCCTGGTTTCGTTCGACTCGGCGGGCTCGATCGGTTCTATCTCGTTTGCCGACGAGGACGTCCTTCGTTATTCGATCGGAACGTGGACTCTCGAGCGCGACGGCTCCGCGGCGGACGCGGACTGGATCGCCGCGAATCTCGATGCGATGCAGATGGTTCCGGAATCAAACCGCGGGGTGATGCTCATCGGCGGCGTTGTCTTGCTCGGCGTGATGGGTGGTCGCCTGCGACGACGGCGCGCCACCGAAACCGGGCTCGTCCAGGCGACCGCGCTCGGGATCGGAGCGATCGCGCTCCTCGCGGCGCTGCCGGCCCGGGCGAGCGAGGGTGTGCTCGAGATCCATCAGACCTGCGCGCTCAGCGGCGGCTGCTTCCCGGGAGACACGGCGGGATTTCCCGTGACGATCACGGCCAGCGGGAGCTATCGGCTCTCGAGCAATCTGACGATGCCGGACGCATTCTCGAGCGGGATCGTCGTGAATACGAGCAACGTCTCGATCGACCTCAACGGCTTCGCGGTCATAGGACAGATCGTGTGTAGCGGGACGCCGACCACCTGCACGCCGACGCTTGCAGGGGGTACTGGGATCCTGAGCAGCGATCCGAGAAAATTCGTCCGGGTTCGAAACGGGACCGTTCGGGGGATGGGGACCGGCGGCGTGGACCTTGGTTCGGGAGCCGAGGTGACCGATCTCCGAGTCACATCGAATCGGGGCAGCGGCATCATCGTTCGGAACGACGCGGTCGTATCGGGAAACCTCGTGTATCAAAATGGGCTCGTGGGAGTGGTCGCAAGAGGCGGATCCGTCGTGACGAATAATGCGGTGTCACGCAACGGCACGGATGGAATCGGCGACGGTGC
>JANNQH010000936.1:0-4686 GCA_031400655.1 Deltaproteobacteria bacterium
CATGCTGGCTTCGGGACCTGGCGTCTTGCCCTGGGAGAGGGCGGAGAGCGTTCGCAGCGAGGTGTACTTGAGGCCGCGCGCCTTGACGACGTATTCGGCGATGCGCTCGCGTACCTGGCGATCCTCGCTGCGAACGCTCTCCGCCCTCTCCCAGGGCAAGACGCCCGGTCCCGAAGCCAGCATGAGCAAGCTCGTCGGCGCAGTCCTGCAACAGCACGCCGCTTCCTTCGCGATGGAGCTCGCCGGCGCCTCGAGCGCACTGCTCGACGACCTGGCTCCGGAGCGCGCGGCCTGGCAGCAGCGCTACCTCTCGCTGCCCGGACTGCGAATCGCGGGCGGGACCGACGAGGTGTTGCGTAACATCATCGCCGAGCGCGTGCTCGGTCTTCCCCCGGACGCTCGCGCCGACAAGGGGATTTCCTTCAAGGACATCCCGACGGGACCGCCCAAGTCCTGAGCGAAACGGATCCGACACGGGTCCGAAATGGAGAGTCCATGCCGGAGAAATATGTCCGCCAGGCCGGTCTCCCGATCCTGGTGCGACACACCGGACCGTCGACGCTGCCCGAGACCCCGCCGGTCCGGGCCTCGGGGCGCGCGGTCGTGTGTCTCCACGACGCAGGCCTGCAGAGCTCCATTTTCAGCGACCTGCTCGGCGCTCTTCGTTCCCTCCGAACCCTTCGATTCGGAGGGGTCGGCGGTGGCGGCCACGAGCCGCGCGGTCCCGACGCGTGTGCCCTCGCCTTCGACCTGCCGGGGCACGGACGTTCGGGCGGGCTCGACGCACTGCCTTCGATCGAGGCGATGAGCGAGTGCGCGAGAGGCGTCGCGGACTGGTGTCGCGCGACGCGGCCGATCCTCGTCGGCCACGGCATGGGCGCGCTCGTCGCCCTAGACTGGGCGAGGCAGACGCCGGAATCGATCGCCGGCCTCGTGTTATGCGGGACGAGCGCGGCCTTCGGCGTCGCTGACGACGCGATCGCGACCATGCGGGAAGTCACGCTCGGCCGCGCAGCGCGTCCCTTCGATCCGAAGCGGCTCGCCCCCGGCGGCTCGCCGGACCTGATGCGCCGCGCCTGGTTCGAGAGCATCCAGACCGATCCGCGGGTGACGCTCGTCGACCTCGAGGCGAGTCGCGCCTTCGCGAGCTCGCTGACCGACGCCCCCGCCGTCCCGACCCTCGTCGTCTGCGGCGAGCACGAAGCGGCGGCCGAGCGCGAGAGCGCGCAGGCCCTGGCGACGCGCCTCGGCGCCCGCCTGCACACGATCCCGAGCGCCGCCCATTGGCTTCCGCTCGAGCAGCCGGCCGCGTTCGCCGCCGAAATCCTTCGCCTGCCGGAGGCCGCATGAGCCTCTCGGGCAAGATCGCGATCGCCGGCGTCCACGAGTACGAGAGCCGCTTCGCCCCGGACAAGACCGAGTTCCAGATCATGGCGGAGTGTGCCCGCGAGGCACTTTCCGACGCGGGGCTGCGACTCTCCGACGTCGACGGCCTTTTCGGCGCGTCGATGACGATGGGCGCGATGGGCATGGTGCAGCTCGCCGAGTACCTGAACATCAAGCCGCGCTACCTCGATGGCAGCAACATCGGCGGCTCGTCGTTCGTCGGGCACGTCGCGCACGCGGGCGCCGCGATCCAGGCCGGTCTGTGCGACGTGGCGCTCATCCTCTACGGCAGCAGGGCCGCCTCCGACGCGATGGCGATCGGGACCGGCGACGCGAGCGGCCGCGATCCCGGCTCCGCCTTCGTCTCACCCTACGGCATGACACTCGTGTCGTCCTACGCGATGGTGGCTGCGCGCCATCGCCATCAATTCGGGACGACGCCCGAGCAACTCGCCGACATCGCCGTCTCGACGCGCCATCACGCGAGCCTCAATCCGCACGCGAAGATGCGAAAGCCGATCACCCGCGACGAAGTCCTCGCGAGCCGTCTGATCGCCGATCCGCTCCACTTGCTCGACTGCTGCATCATCAGCGACGGCGGCGGGGCCGTCATCGTGACGAGCCTCGAGCGCGCGCGGGATCTGCGCCAGCGGCCAGTCGTCGTGCGCGGGACCGGCGAGGCCGTCGCCCACCGCGAGATCGGTGCCCCGGATCTGCTGACGATCGCCGCGAAGCAGTCGGGGGCACACGCGTTCGCGATGGCCGGCATGACGCCCGCCGACATCGACTTCTGCACGATCTACGACTCGTTTACGATCACCGTGCTCGTCACCCTCGAGAACCTCGGCTTCTGTAAGCCCGGCGAAGGGGGCGCGTTCGTCGAGAACGGCGGCATCGGCCTCGCCGGAAGGCTCCCCGTCAATCCCGACGGCGGCGGCCTCTCCTCGAATCATCCCGGCATGCGCGGCATTTTCCTCGTGATCGAGGCGGTGCGGCAATTGCGCGGCGGCCTCGCTGCCCGCCAGGTCGAAGGCGCGGAGATCGCCCTCGCCCACGGCACCGGCGGCTATCTCGGCCTCATGCACAGCGGCTGCACGCTGATCCTCACGAAAGACTGAGCGAGCCCCGCCATGACGAACCCGAAAACGGCGAATCCGACTATCACGCCCCCGCACGCGACGCCCCCGCACGCGAGCCCGCCGAAGAAGCCCGATCCGCAGTACAAGCGGCCGGTCGTCGACTGGGAATCCCGCGCCTATTGGGAGGGCGCCGGGCGCGGCGAGCTCGTGCTGCAGCGCTGCCTTCGCTGCCACGTCGTGCAGCATCGACCGCGAGGGCTTTGCGTCAGCTGTCTGTCGGACGAGATCCTGCATTTCGTCGCCAGCGGGCTCGCCTCGGTCTACACATTCTCGGTCGTGCGGCAGAACCAGATGCCGGAGTTTCGCGAGGCGGTGCCCTATGTCGTCGCGTACGTCCAGCTCGACGAGGGGCCGCAGCTCTTGACCAACATCGTCGGCTGCGACCCCGCCGTCGTCTCGATCGGCATGCGCGTCCGGGTCGAGTTCGTTCCCGTCGGCGGGGATGCGCGCGGCGGGACGCCGATCGATGCGCCGCTCGGCGTCCCGAGATTCGTCCCGGCATGATCCTCGATCTCCACTCGCATTCGATCGCCTCGGACGACGGGCGCGCCAAGGTCGAGAACTACTGTCAGTGGATCGCGCGCAGGGCGATCCCCCTCGACGGCTTCGTGTTGACCGAGCATCGCCAATACGACTTCCAATCCGACTACCGCGCCCTCGAGGACCGCTTCGGACTCCTGATCCTGAAGGCCTCGGAGGTCGAGACCGAGTACGGCCACGTGCTCGTCTTCGGGGTGAACGAGGATCTGCGCGCTGCCTTCGATTTCGCCCGCGTCGACAACCGGCTCGCGGACGTGCTGCTCCACGCGCGGCGCTGCGGGGCGGTTGCCGTGCCCTGCCATCCCGGGCGGCCGAAGGTCGGACTCTGCGCCCACTGGGAGACGCGCGGCCCGGTCGCGGGGGTCGAGATCGTCGAGACGCTGAACGGCGGAAGTCGCGAGGGCGAGAACGAGCTCGCCCTTCGCTATGCCGACGCCCAGGGCTGGCGGCGGATCGGTGGCTCGGATTCCCACATCGTGAGCCATATCGGGCGCTGTGCGACGCGTTTCGAGGGTTCCTTCCAGGGCATCGACGGCCTCGTCGCCGCGCTGGCGAGCGGGCGCTTCGACGCCTGCCGGGTCGCCTCACCCGATCCGCTCGCGTAGAGTCCGCCAGCATGAATGCCGCCGATCTAAAAGCCCGCTTTACCGGCTCCGTCTTCGACGAGATCAATCTCGACGTCGACGCCGCGTCCCTGGCTGACTTCGCCCTCGCCTGCGGTGAGACGGATCCGAGGTACACCGATCCGAGCCACCCCGATTTCCAGGCCGTCCCCAACTACCCGACCCGCATCCACGGCACACGCCAGCTCCCGAAGGATTTCCCGGTCGAGATGCAGCGCTGCTTCGACGCCGGAAAATCCGTCGTCGTCCACGCCCCCGTGCGCGCCGGCGAGAAGATCACGGGCAAGAGCGAGATCGCCGACATCTACGAGAAGACCGGCCGCAGCGGCGGCATGCTCTTCATCGTCCACCGAATGAATTTCTACGGCCGCGGCAACGTCCACCTCGCCACCGTCGACTGGCGCCTCGTCCAGCGGGAGTTCAATCCGTGAGCGGACCCCAGACTGCATCGGGAGCCCGCTCCTTCGAGCAGGTCGAGTTCGGCGAGGCGCTGCCGGATTTCGCGCCGGACGTCTCGCTCCCCAACGTGAAGCGCTTCGCGCAGGCTGCCTCGATGATGGCGGGCCGCTTCATCGATCACGCAGAAGCGCGCGAGGCGGGCCTCCCCGGCGCCATCGTCCCCGGCATCATGAGCCAGGGCATCCTCGTCGCCCTGATCCACCGCTGGGCCCCGAACGCGAAGGTCCTCTCCGTCGACACCGTCTTCCGCGCGACCGTGCTCGTCGACTCCCAGCCGATCGCCCGCGGCGTCGTCACCGACATCGACGAGGCCGCGCGCGTGATCGAGCTCGACCTGATGCTCCAGAACGAGCGCGGCGAGACCCCGGTCGTCGGAACGGCGAGAATCACGCTCTAGCAGGTCGCGGAAAAACCCCGTCGAACATTGTGCCCTGTGAGCCGTTCGGGGCGCGGGGGCGTGGGGGGGGGGGCGGCCCGCGGGGGGGGGGCGGGGGGCGGTGGGGGCCGCCGTGCGGCGCGGGGGGGCGCGGTCTCAGCCC
>JANNQH010000937.1:0-4488 GCA_031400655.1 Deltaproteobacteria bacterium
GCGCGCGGGGACGCGGCGCGTGAGAAGGTGCCGCGCCGACTCGAGAGCACGGGCGAGCCGGTTCGACTCCAGCGCCTGCTCGCGAACGCGGGTTTCGGCTCGCGGCGCGACGTCGAGGCGCTGGTGGAAGACGGCCGCGTCACTGTGAACGGTGAGGTCGCGGCGCTGGGCGACCGCGCACGACCGGGCAAGGACGATATCCGCCTCGATGGCGAGCGTGTGCTTTCGGATCGCCCGGCCTACTGGCTCGTGAATAAACCGCGCGGCGTCGTGACGACGGTGCGCGACGAATCCGGGCGGCGGACCGTGCTCGACCTGATTCCGCGCAAGGTCGGCCGGGTCTTTCCCGTCGGCCGGCTCGACGTCGAGACCTCGGGGCTCCTGCTGCTGACCAACGATGGCGAGACGGCCTACGCGATGCTGCATCCGTCGCTCGGCAACGAGCGGGAATACCGCGTCAGCGTGAAGGGTGTGATCGACGCGAAGGCGATCGCGAGGCTCCAGAAGGGGATCCGCCTGGAAGAGGGTACGACTGCGCCGGGGCGGGTAAGCGACGTGCGGGGCGATCCGAAGACGGGGACCTCGACCTTCTCGCTCACCCTCGTCGAAGGGCGCAATCGCCAGATCCGCCGCAGCCTGTTGATCCTCGGATTCCCGGTGCGAAGGCTGGTGCGCGAGCGGATGGGGCCCCTGCGACTCGAGGGGCTGGCGGTGGGCGAGAGCCGCCCGCTCACACCGGAGGAACGGACAGGTCTGCTCGCCCACGTGGCGAGCCTGCGCAGTGCGGAGCGCGAGCCTCGCCGTAAGCCGGCGTTGCGGTCGAAGCTCGGGCTGAACAAGGCGCGGGTCGGATCGCGACCCGCGAAGCCAGAGGAGAAGCCGCGGCCGGCACGCGCGACGCGACCGGCTCGACCGGCGCGGTCCGCCCGGGTGGGGCCTCAGCGCAGCGAGAGCTCGAGAAAAGGCGTCAGGAAGTAGAACGCGAGCAGCAGACCGAGCAGGAAGCACAGACCCTGGATCTCGTCGCGCGGCATACCGTCCTGAATAGCAAGAATCGTGCTGCGCCCGTTGGTCGTGTTCGCGCAGACGCTGCGAGTCCGCGAAGCGCGCACGGATCCGGGGACTTCGTCTCGCAGTTGCGCTTGAACGGGGAGCGCCGACGCGGTCGGGATCGAGCGCCGTGGACCGTCTCGCGGAAGCAGATTGCCCAGTTCGGGTCGAATCTTTCGCGTCGCTCTTTACGTCGCTCCTCACATCGCTCCTCACATCGCTCCTTACATCGGGAGATATCGCCATCTGCGGTCGCATGACGCTCACCCGCTCTGCCGAGGAGATCGCACAATTCTTCGAGCTCGCCTCCGCGCCCGAAGCCCCGAGCGGGCCCGACGGCCAGCCGCTGCGACCCCGCTACAACATCGCACCCTCGCAGCCCGTGCTCACCGTCGTATCGACCGAGAGCGGTGCGCGCGAGTTCGCCTGGAAGACCTGGGGGCTGGTGCCCGCCTGGGCCCAGGATCCTTCGGTCGCCAGCAAGCTCTTCAACGCCCGCGGCGAGACTGTCGACGCAAAGCCCTCCTTTCGGTCGGCCTTCAAGCGGCGCCGCTGCCTCGTGGTGGCGGACGGGTTCTACGAGTGGAGCGCGCGAAACCGCGGCCACCGCCCCCACTGGTTTCATTCTCGTGAGGGCGGACTACTCGCCTTCGCAGGCCTGCACGAGCGCTTCTCGGTCGAGCAGGGACCGGTGATCGATTCCTGCACCGTGATCACGACGGAGGCGAACGGAGATCTCGCCGGCGTTCACGCGCGGATGCCGGTGCTGCTGGCGAAGTCGGCGTGGGGAGACTGGCTCGACCCCGAGTCGGTGCTCGGCGACCTGAAGCGCCTGCTCGTGCCCGCGCCGGCGGGCACGCTGCTCGCCCGCGCCGTGTCTCGCCATGTGAACGAGCCTCGCCACGACGATGCGCACTGCCTCGATCCCGCGCCCGAGGAGGCGAGTGGCGACGGAAGCTTCCGGCTCGACGGGGGCTCGATCGGTCGGAAGCTCACGTGAAGCTCGTGCGCGTCCCTCGCCCGGCGCTCGGCAGGGGCCGTGCAAGCTGCGGCCGCCAAGCGCGATCGTGCTCCGGCGCCTGCGAGATTTCGACCCTCGCCAACACTCATGGATAGGGCCCGATCCCGGGTCTTCGCGGGAGTGATCATGGTCTTCGTGTTGGGCATGGCCTGTGTCGCCTGGACGGTCCTCGAGCTCGTGCGGCTCGCCCGGGAAACGCCTTCGCTCGTGCGCTCGCGGCCGTCTTCAGGAAGCCCGGCTTCGGCGCGCCCCCGGCGAGCGCCGCTGGCGGCCTGGGACGAGCAGGGCCGTCCGATCTTCGTCGAGGACGTCTCGCTGCGCGCCCCGCGCTGAGGAGCGTTGCGACTGTCGTGGCCG
The DNA here is from genome assembly GCA_031400655.1 of Deltaproteobacteria bacterium. Classification (GTDB taxonomy): domain Bacteria; phylum Myxococcota_A; class UBA9160; order UBA9160; family UBA4427; genus UBA4427. The sequence goes on from JANNQH010000937.1 coordinate 2,429, forward strand.
CGAGCTTCGCTACGGTAGGCCCTGCGGATCGATCCGCGGGGAGGCGAGACGGTGTCGAGGGGTGAGTCGGCGAATCCGCTCTTGCGGTCGGGCGAATTGCCCCGCTTCGATCGTTTCGAGACCGAACAGGTCGTCCCCGGAATCCGCGAGCTGCTCGGCGAGCTTTCGCAGGCGCTCGACGCACTCGAGGCGGAGCTCGAGCCCAGCTGGACGGGCCTGATCTTGCCGCTCGAGCGGATGAACGAGCGCCTTGGCTACGCCTGGGGCTTCGTGAGCCACATGCTCGCGGTCAAGAACAGTGATGCACTGCGCGAGGCGCACTCGGCCGTGCAGGGCGAGGTGATCGCTTTCGGCCTGCGACAGGCCCAGAGTCGGGCGATCCACGACGGACTCCTCCGCTTGCGCTCGGGTCCCGGGTTCCTGGCCCTCGACGCCACGCAACAGCGCATCGTCGACAGTCTCCTGCGCGATGCCCGGCATGCGGGCGTCGGGCTCGCGGCCGACCAGCGCGAGCGATTCAATGCGATCCAGACCGAGCTCGCGGAGCTCGCGACGCGCTTCAACAACCACGTGCTCGATGCGACCCGCCGCTTCGCAATGCTGGTCCGCGACCCCGCGGAGATGGCGGGCACACCGCCGAGTCTGCGAGAGCTGGCCGCCCAGAATGCCCGTGAGCACGGCGAGCCCGGCGCGACCCCCGACGCAGGGCCCTGGCGGCTCAGCCTCGACGCCCCCGTCCTGTTTCCCTTCCTCGAGCACGGGGAGTCCCGCGCGCTACGCGAGCAGCTCTATCGCGCGTCGATCACGCGCGCCGCGAGCGGAGACCTCGACAACACGCCGATCCTCGAGAGCATTCTCGCCCTGCGCCAGGAGATGGCGACGATTCTCGGCTTCCCGAGCTATGCCGAGCTGTCCCTCGATGCGAAGATGGCGCCGAGCGTGGCGGCGGTCGATGAGCTCATGGAGAAGCTCCGATCGGCTTCGCTGCCCGGGGCCCGACAGGATCTCGCGAGCCTGCGGGCCTTTGCGGCCGAGCGGGGACAAGCGGATCCGCTTTCGCTCTGGGACGTGGCCTATTGGGCCGAGCGACTGCGCGAGGCGCGCTTCGACTACTCCGAAGAGGAGCTGCGTCCGTATTTTCCGTTGCCGCGGGTGCTCGACGGGCTGTTTGCGCTGGCGAAGCGACTCTTCGACGTGGAGGTCGTCGCCGCGGACGGCGAGACGCCCGTCTGGCATCCCGACGTGCGCTACTTCCGGGTCCGCGACGCGGCCGGTGAGCCGATCGCCGCCTTCTATCTCGATCCCTACAGCCGGCCCGGCGATAAGCGCGGCGGGGCCTGGATGGACGATTGCCTCGGTCGCACGCGGCGGCCGGTGGACGCAGTCGCGTGCAATCCCGTCGCCTACCTCGTCTGCAATCAGACGCCTTCCGTTTCTGGTCGGCCTTCGCTGATGTCCTTCGACGAGGTGCTGACGCTGTTCCACGAGTTCGGCCACGGCCTCCAGCACATGCTGACCCGGGTCGATCACGGCCTCGCCTCCGGCATCCGCAACATCGAGTGGGACGCGGTCGAGCTGCCGAGCCAGTTCATGGAGAACTGGTGCTACCACCGAGAGACGCTGCTCGGTCTCTCGGGTCACGTCGAGACGAGCGAGGCGCTCCCCGAAGCGCTCTTCGAGAAGATCTCCAAGGCGCGCACCTATCGCGCGGGCTCGTTCATGCTGCGGCAGCTCTACTTCGCGATGCTCGACCTGGCGCTCCATCGCGACCCGACGGTGGGTCGCCGCGAGCGCATCTTCGCGGTGCAGGCGGAGGTGGCGGCGCGGACGACGGTGATGCCGCCGCTCCCCGAGGACCGCTTCCTCTGCAGCTTCGGACATATCTTCGCCGGTGGTTATGCCGCGGGCTACTACAGCTACAAATGGGCCGAGGTGCTGTCGGCAGACGCGTTCTCCGCCTTCGAAGAGGCGGGGCTCGAGAATCCCCGGGCGATCGCCGAGACCGGCCGGCGTTTTCGCGACACGGTGCTCGCCCTCGGCGGCGGCACGCCCCCGATGCG
>JANNQH010000938.1:0-3650 GCA_031400655.1 Deltaproteobacteria bacterium
GGCAGCTCGCCGCCGATCCGGATGCGGCCGCCCATCACGTAGTCGCCGCCCTCGCCTTCGCCGCAGAACCCGAAGGCCTCGAGCTGGCGGATGATCTCGAAAGAGAACGGGTCGTAGAGCTCGGCGAAGTCGACGTCCTTCGGGCCGAGGCCGCAGTGCTCGAAGGTGAGCTGTGCCCCGCGCCTTCCGACCCAGCCGACCTTGTCCCAGATCGGCGCCGTCACGTACGACATCCCCTGGCGATCGAGCGCGCCGCCGAGCACGTAGATCGGCGTCGCGTCGAGATCCCGGGCGCGCGCAGCCGTCGTCAGCACCATCGCCGCCCCGCCCTCCGACGTGATGCAGCAATCGAGCAGCCGATACGGGTCGGCCACCATGCGCGACGCCTCGACGTCGGCGGGCGTGCAGGTCCTGCCGTACATCACTGCGTCCGGATTGCGCGCACCGTTCGTGCGGATCGCCGAGGCGACTTCGGAGAGGGCTTCGCGCTTCGTGCCGTAGAGGTGCATATGACGCTGAGCCATCAACGCGAACTCGGCGGCCGTGTAGAGCCCCCAACATTCGACGAACTCGTTCTCGGGCCGCGTCCACGAAACCGTCGACGAATGATCCGTGTACTCACCGCACTGCGCCGTCGCGATCACGACCGTCTCGCATTGCCCCGTCTGGATCGCCGCGGCAGCCTCGAGCACCGCCTCGATGCCTGGATGGGAGGTCCCGGTCCAGGACGGCTGGCCGCCGAACCACTGGACGACACTTCTCGGATTCAGCCGCGACACCCAGGTCGAGACGTTGACGCCGTCGACGTCCGAAGCCCGCATGCCCGCATCTGCGAGCGCCCCGCGGATCGCATCGAGCACCAGATCGGACTCCGTCATGTTCGGGATTCGCTTCGCCTGGACCGTGTTGTAGGCCCCGACGATCGCGACGTCGGGATACCGCCAGCTGCGCAGGCTCGCGCTCCGCACCGTCTTCGGCGTCGCAGCCTGACTCTTCGCGATCGGCTTCTTCGAGCTCGCGGCTTTCTTCGTGGTGGCCGCTTTCTTGGCAGTGGTCTTCGCCGGGGCCGCGGCCTTCTTCGGCGCTGCGCGCTTCGCCTTCGCCGCGCTCTTCTTGGGCGCACTCTTTTTCGGCGTGGCGGTTCGCTTCTTGGACGTCTTCGTCCGCGCCTTCGCGCCTGATTTCCTGCCGCTCGTCTTCGCCCTGGCGCTCTTGCGACTCTTCACGCTCGCCGTGCCCCGCTCGTCATGATTTGCGTCCCCATTGCTTCGACGTTCGCGGTCCATGTTGACACAATCCGCGCAGCCGCGATGCCCCGACAGCAATCGGTTCAGCGCGGCCGGAGCAAGCTCTCGGGCCGGCTGATCTGCAGTCCACCGACCGGTGCGAGCAGCTCGAGGTCGTCGGGCAGGAGCCAACGCGCAACGCCCGCCATCGGGGCCACCGAAGACGTGATGCCGGCACCGAGGCTCGAGAGGATCGTCCCGTCCGGCAACACGGCCGTGATGCCCGTCGAGTCGTCGGCGAGCTCGACGATGTTGCGCACGCCCTTTCCCGTCGCGAGGTCGACGGCGACGATGAAGGAGCGGACGGGCCACGGGATCCGCCGGCCGACCTGCGTTTCGTACCCGTAGGCCACGGGCACGAGGACCTCGTCGCCGACGACCGTCGGATTCCCATTGCCCAGCGCGACGGGTGCACCGAGCATCCGACTCTCCGACAACATCGAGCGCGTCAGCTCCGACAGGTCGCTCTCCCAGCGCAGCCGGCCCGTGCGCTGGACCGCGACGAGCGCCGACGCGCCCGCCTGGAGCGCGATCACGTCCCCGTTGCCTGCGACCGCCGCCGCCGCCGAGGTGGCCTTCGTCTGCTTTTGCCAGCGGATCTGACCCGTGCGCGAATCGATGCCGTACATCAGGCCGCGTTCGTCGGAGACATAGACCCGATCGCCTTCGGGCGAGAGCGCCGGGCTCGAACCGCTCCCGGGCCCCATCTCCGTCGTGAACGCAATCCGCATCTCGACCTCTGGGCGATCGAAGTCTGCCGACAAACCGTCGAACCATTCGCCGGTCCCGACCGTGGGATCGTGCTCGACCAGATCGAGGGCGTAGAGCGCGCCCCGACCGACCGTGGTCGATGTCGCCGCGACGAAGACGCGACCGGTCCCGGTGTCGACCGCGGGCGTGTTCGCCGAGCGCATGTTCCCGCCCATCAGGAGCTGCCAGGCCCATTGCCGAATCTCGGGATCGACGAGCCCCCGTCCGAACATCGAGTCGGCGAGCTTCATCGCGGTCGGCGGCGGGACGTGGCCGGGCAGTCGCTTCGGCGAGCTGAGCAGCTTGCCCGTCTCGCGCTCAAAGACGACGACGTCGCCCATGTTCGTGACGCCGAGGACGTGACCCCGGCGCGTGAAGACGGCGGTCGTGAGCGCGTTGATCGGGAGCTTCTCCGAGGCATGCCAATCGCCGTCCCGGAGCGCCGGAAGCGGAACGACCCATTTGACCTCGCCGTTGGGTCGGAACGCGAAGAGCTGATTGCAGTCGCCGATGTAGACGTCGCCCTCGCGATCGACGATCGGGCTCGAGAGGATCGCGCAGGGATCGACCCCGCGATCCGCGTCCTGCCACGGCACCGACTGCCAGCGCAGTCGTCCCGCCAGGTCGAAGGCGTGGAGATTCGAATGCCCCACGGCCTGGCCTGTCGTGACGTAGAGAGTCCGGCCGTCCGGCGACAGGACGGGCGCCGTCAAGATCGAGGCACCTCGGAGCACGGTCCAGCTCCGGTAGGCACCGTCGATCGGCGCCGCGGCGACGAGCTTCCGATTGTCGGGGCCCTTGTGGAGCGTCGACCAGCCGCCGGGGGAGTAGTAGTCCTCGGCCAGCGCGGGCCATGAGCCCGCGAGCACGGCCAGGATCCGAACGATCCACCCACCTGCCACGACCGTCGCACGAATTCGCTGCTTCATTTGCGGAGACATACACGATCCAACGGCCCGCTGCTCCGCAAGGGTCGCGTTCCGCGCGCGTCAGGCGAATCGGATGGGAAGCGACGTCATCCCGCGCAGCTGATCCGCGCCGCGCCAGGCGATCCGACTCTCGTCGATTCGATATTCCGGAGCGGCCGCGAGAATCTCCTCGAGCACGACGCGGCCTTCGAGGGCTGCGACGTGAGCCCCGATGCAGACGTGGGCGCCGTGGCCGAAGCCGAGATGGCGCCGGGCTTTGCGCCGGGCATCGAAATGATCCGGGTCGGCGTACTCGCGCTCGTCGCGATTCGCGGAGGCGTAGAGGAAGAGGACCCCCTGACCGGGCTTCAGGGTCTGCCCGTGAAGGCTCGTCTCCCGGGCGACGGTGCGCGCCATGAACTGGGTCGGCACGTCGAGTCGGAGCGCCTCGACGAAGGCGCCGGGGATCGCATTGGGATGAGCGGCGAGATCGGCGCGCTGGTCGGGGACGCGGTGAAGCCGAAGCAGCGCGGCGGAGATCACCTTCGGCGTCGTGTCGGTCCCGCCGATCACGAGCGTCTGGAGGTGGGAGGCGATCTCGAGATCCGCGAGGCGGCGACCGTCGAGCTCGTGGTCGATGAATACGTCGGCGACGCCCGGCTCGCCGCGGCCACGCCGGCGCTCCGCGACGCGCTCGGCGAGATAG
>JANNQH010000939.1:0-2136 GCA_031400655.1 Deltaproteobacteria bacterium
GCGATCCGAACCATTCCGAGCAGCCACCCCATGGCGAACCAGGCGACGAAGGACGCTGCAAAACGCGCCGGGCTCGCCGCGGGAACGGGGCGCAGCATCGTCCAGAGCAGGGCCGTGAGGGTGACGCCGCGCAAGATCCCCAGCTGGGCGACGAGTCCCTGTTGGAGCACGCCGCGAAACAGGAACTCGTGGATCACCGGGGCGATCCCGACCGCCACGATCACGCCTTCCATCAGGCTGAAGGGATCTTCGGGATCGATGAGAGGCACGGGCGGCTCCGTCTCGGCCGCCGGCTTTGCTGCGCGGGCGTCGTTTCTCTCGGCTTTCGACTCGGGCTTCGTTGCCGGGTTGGGTGGTTGCTCTGCCGCTGCGATCGGCGGCTTCGCCGCTTCGGTGGCGGTCTCCGTTGCTGTGCTCGGCGGGGTCGCGACTGCGCGCGCATCCGGCGTCGCCGTCTCTCCGGTCCCTGCTGCAGCGGCGCTCGCTTCCGTTCTGGGCGACCAGTCGTAGGCGAAGTTGTCGAGCTCGCTCGCGATCAAGACCGCCGGGACGAAGCACAGGATCAGGGGCCAGGCGCGCCAGTCGAGGGCGACCAGGCCGATGCGGGCCGCCTGGGGCTCGGCGACACGCCGTGCGGCGAGGGTCGCCACCCCGCCGATGCCGACCGCCGTGCCGATGCCCTCGGCGGCGAGGGGGCCGAGCTCGATGAAGAGCATGCCGACGAGTCCGCCCGCGACGATCGCGCCGAACGTCAGCAGGAAGGCGGTCCCGATGCTCGGAAACGGCGGATCGCCTCCGGTTGACCTTCGCAGCGGACTCCGCGGCTGATTCATGCGTACTCCCGTGTTCGGTGTTGCTTGCGCTCGCGCTCGAAGAGAGCTGCGAGGGCGCGCCCGGTGTGCGAGCGATCGCAGCGAGCGATCTGCTCGGGTGTGCCGACGGCGACGATCTCACCGCCCGCGGCACCGCCTTCGGGCCCGAGGTCGATCACGTGATCGGCGTTCCGGATCACGTCGAGATGATGCTCGATCACGACCACGGTGTTGCCGCGCTCGACGAGCCGCCGCAGCAGCTCGAGCAATCGCTCGACGTCGACGAAATGGAGGCCCGTCGTCGGCTCGTCGAGCAGATAGAGCGTGCGGCCCGTCGCTCTGCGGGCGAGCTCCTTCGCGAGCTTCATGCGCTGCGCCTCGCCGCCGGAGAGCGTCGTCGCCGACTGGCCGAGGCGGATATAACCGAGGCCGACGTCGAGCAGTGCCTGGAGCGGCCGCGCGACGACGGGCACCGACTCGAAGAGCGAGGCTGCCTCCTCGACGGTCAGCTCGAGTACGTCCGCGATCGAGCGCCCGCGATAGCGGATGGCCAGGGTGTCGCGGTCGTAGCGGCGGCCGCCGCAGACTTCGCAGGGAACGAAGAGGTCGGGGAGAAACTGCATCTCGACGCGGATCGCGCCGTCCCCCTCGCAGGCTTCGCAGCGCCCGCCCTTCACGTTGAAGGAGAAGTGGCCCGGGCCCAGGCCGCGCACGCGGGCCTCGGGGATCTGTGCGAACAGGCCGCGGATCGCGGTGAAGGCGTCGCTGTAGGTCGCGGGGTTGCTGCGCGGGCTGCGGCCGATCGGCGATTGGTCGACGTCGACGAGCTTGTCGATCAGGTCGCCGCCATGGAAGGCGCGGTAGGGGCCGGGGCTCGCGAGCGCCCCGTAGAGACTTGCCGAGAGGATGCGCCGGAGGGTGTCGTTGATCAGGCTCGATTTTCCGCTGCCCGAGACGCCGGAGACGACGCTGAAGGCGCCTAACGGGATCTCGAGGTCGACGCCCTTCAGGTTGTTTGCGGTGCAGCCCTCGAGGCGGATCGAGGGGCCGGTGCTCGCGGACGCTCTTGGCGCGGAATCGCTGGCGCGCGGCGGCCGCGCCGGAATCCGGCGGCGACCGGCGAGATAGGCGCCGGTCGGCGAAGCAGGGTTGCGAGCGAGGGACTCGGGCGGGCCCTCGGCGACGATCTCCCCGCCGTGGACGCCCGCTCCGGGGCCGACGTCGATCACGTGGTCGGCGGCGCGGATGGTCGCTTCGTCGTGCTCGACGACGACGAGGCTGTTGCCCTGGTCGCGCAGCGCCATCAGGCTCGCGAGCAGGCGAT
>JANNQH010000940.1:0-4854 GCA_031400655.1 Deltaproteobacteria bacterium
CACGAACGTGTACGGCCTGAAGCAGTTCGACCGGATCAAGGCCGACATCGGAATCGATCCGATCGACGAGATCATGCTGGGCCGCGATTCGGGATTCGGTCCCGGATCGATCGTCCTGCTCCGGTTCACCGAGCTCGCGCCACCGCGGCCGGGAAGCGTGATCCTGGGCTTCATCAGCGACGATCTGAATGGACTGCTCGACCGCATCGTCGCCAACGGCGGCCGCATTCACTCGGCGATCAAGGACATTCCGGAGATGAAGGTGCGCGTTGCTTTCGCGAAAGATCCGGAAGGCAACCTCGCGGAGCTTGTCCAGACGCTCTGATGGGGACAGCTCAGGCGTTTTTCGCCTCGAGGTCGCGTTGATAGCTGCGGGCACCCAGCAGGTAGTGGACCGCCGCCCAGACCAGGCAGAAGATCAATGCGAGGAGCGCCTTGCGAATCGCCGTCCCGCCCCCGAAATAATCGGACAATTCGCCGAGCACGACGGGCCCGAGTCCGAAGCCGACGAAGTTCATGGCGAAGAGCGCCGTCGCGGACATCACGGCGCGCATGCGCGGCTTGACGAGTCCCTGGAGCACCGCGTGCCCGAGCGCCGAATACTGATGGTTGCCGAGGGTCGCCACCGAGATCCAGACGATGGCGGAGGTCGCGCTCTCCGCGGTATAGGCGAGGATCGAGAAGGGGATCGACACGAGTGCGCCGACGGCGGGGACCCAGAAGTGCCAACGCAGGTCGCGCCGGCCGAGCCGATCGGCGAGAACGCCCGAGCTGAACACCGCCGATCCACCGGCGATACCCGCGATCAATCCCAGCCAGAGGCCCGTTTGCGTGAGCGTGAGGCCGTGGACCCGGACGAGGTACGAGGAGTGAAACGCGCCGACGCCGGCGAGGAAGAGCGTCTGGACCGCGCTGGCCGCCAACATGTGCCGGATGCTGGGCAGGCTCGCCATGAAGCCGAGCGAGGCGCCGACGGATTCGATCGCGCGATCGCCGCGGGCGTCGAAGGCGCCGCGCTTCGGCTCCTCGAGGGTCAGGTAGGTGACGAGGGCCAGCAGCACACCCGGAGCGCCGACGACCAGAAAGGCCGACTGCCAGCCGAGCTGATCCGCCAGGAAGCCGCCTGAGGCCAGGCCGATGAGCATTCCAAAGGGCACGCCGAGGGAGTAGATCGAGATCGCGGTCGCGCGTTTTTCCGGGGCGAAGCTGTCCGAGATCATCGAGTGGGCGGGCGGTGTGCAGCCGGCTTCACCTACGCCGACACCGATGCGCGCCGCGAGAAGTTGCGGAAAGGTCTTCGCCATTCCGCACAGCACCGTCATCGCGCTCCAGACGAGCAGCGCCAGCGCGATGATGTTGCGGCGATTGCTGCGGTCGGCGAGACGGGCGATCGGGAGGCCCGCCAGGGTGTAGAAGAGGGCGAAGGAGCCGCCGATCAGCCAGCCGATCTGCCCATCGCTGAGGGAGAGATCTCGCTTCACGGGCTCGACCAGGATGTTCATCACCTGCCGATCGACATTGTTGACGATGTAGATGACGAGCAAGAGGCCGAGCGAGTAAGCGGGCGCCTTCATCGGCGGAATGTCCTCCCTGGTCGGGCGACGTTAACAGAGCCGTCGCCCATGCGCGGTCGATCCGGGTATCTTCCGCCCACTCGTGGAACCCATCGAAGGCCCACGCAGCAGCGAAGGCAAGAAGGAGATGAAAATGGATCGGATCGAAGGCAAGCGGATTCTCGTGACGGGCGCGACGGGCCAGGTAGCCGGGCAGCTGACGGAGCAGCTGGCGGAGCGAAACGAGGTGTTCGCCGCCGCGCGCTTCACCGACGCGAACGCCAAGGCCGCGCTCGAAGCGAAGGGAATCCGGACCGCCTTTTTTTCGATGGGCGACGCCGACCTCTCGTCGCTTCCCGACGTCGACTACGTCTTCCACTGCGGCTGCAACACGAGTCCGAAATCGCCCGAGATCGGGATGGCCCAGAACGCCGAGGGCACGGGCTTCCTGATGCAGCGCTATCGAAGCGTCCGCGCCTTCTTTCACATGTCGTCTTCATCCGTGTATCGCGTTCCGGCAAGCAAGTCGGAGCCGACGAAGGAGACCGACATGCTGGGCGGGTTCTCCAACTACGGACCGCATTATGCGATGAGCAAGCTGGCGACGGAGGCCGTCGTCCGGTTCCAGGCTCGAGTGTTGAATCTTCCGACCGTGATCGCGCGCCTCGACGTGGCCTATGGCAGACGGGGCCACGGCGGTGTGCCGATGGCTCTCTACGAGATGATGAAGCACGGCATGCCGTATGCCCGCGCCGCGTCCGGGGACAGCTATTGCTCGCTCATCCACGAGGACGACATCGCGGAGCAGGCGCTGCGCTTGATCGAGCATGCCGCCGTTCCGGCGCCGATCGTGAATCTCGGGGGCGACGAGCCGACCTCGGTCGAGGAGATCATCCGCTATCTCGAGGCGCTGACCGGCCTTTCGATGAAGATCGAGGTCAAGGACGAGGCGACCTGGGGCATGAAGGTGCTGGACAACACGCTGCGAATGCAGCTCGCGGGGCCTTGCAAGGTGAGCTGGAAAGAGGGTGTGCGGCGAGCGCTCGTCGCGAGGCGGCCCGAAGCCGTCATTCATTAGGCGCTCGGGGCCAGCTTCTGGAACGTACCGGCGGTGAGGCCGGCATCGATCACGAAATCAGCTGCCGTGCACGAGAGGCTTTCGTCCGAGGCCAAAAAGAGCGCCATGCGCGCGACGTCGAGGATCCGGCTCGCGGGCCCCACGTGGTCGGGGGATTTGAGGATCGCCTGCATCATCTGGTGCGGCACCGCCGACAGATCGGGGCTCCCCGGCATGAATGGGGCGCTCATGTTCGGATTGCCGGCCTCGGGACAGATCGCGTTGACGCGAATGCGGTAGCGGCCGAGCTCCATCGCCGCCGACTTCGTGAGGCCGCGCAGGCCCCATTTGCTGGAGGCGTAGGCGCTGACGCCATTCATGCCCTTGATTCCGTCGGTCGACGAGATGTTGATGATCGAGCCGCCGCCGCGGTTCTTCATGGCCTCGAAGACGGCCTGGATTCCGAGGAACGGACCGAGCTGGTTGACCTCGACGATGCGCAGGAATTCTTCCCGGCGGATCTTCGTCAGCGGCGCGAGCAGCAGGATCGCGGCGTTGTTGACGAGCACGTCGATCCCACCGAAGCGGTCGAGGGCGGACGCGATCGCGGCCTGCCAGTCCTCGGTCCGAGTCACGTCGAGATGGACGAAGCAGGCCGCGTCGCCGAGGGCGCGGGCGACCTCGCGGCCCTGATCGTCCTTCACGTCCGCGAGCACGACCCGCGCACCTTCCTCGACGAAGAGCTGTGCGATTCCCGCGCCCGTCCCCTGCGCCGACCCCGTCACGATCGCCACCTTGCCGGAAAGCCGTCCCATGCCGTCGCTCCTCCTGCCCGCGAGTCCGTCGTCCGGCCGGGCGCCGCTCGCCGATGATCGCGGGTGGCGAGTACATCGGCTACGGGTCGTGGGCGCAGGGGGGCTGTGTCACGCTCCCGAAATCGAAGGAGCCAACATGCGAAGTCTGGCATTGATTGCGGTTCTGGTCGTGCTGGCCTGCGAGGCTTCGCAGTCGCAGAAGCCGATCACGACGGAGGTCTCTCAACAGGAGTTCACGAGCCACAGGCCGGGCGACTACCTGGTTCTCGACGTTCGAACGCCACAGGAATACGCGGCGGGACACCTCGAAAACGCGATGAACATTCCCCACGACCGCCTGGCCGAGCAGCTCCCGCAGGTCCAGAAGTACGCTGCGGCCCCGGTCCTCGTCTACTGCCAGTCCGGCAAGCGGGCGGGCATGGCTGCAGAGACTCTCGCCCAGGCGGGCTTCAGCAACCTTCACCATCTGACGGGGGACATCAAAGCCTGGAAAGAAGCGGGGCTACCCCTCGTGAAGGAGGGGTCCTGATTACCTGCCCAGGAGCTTAGTCCCTCATCACCGCATCGCGGTGGATCTCGCGCAGGGTCGGGTCGAACCGGGACAGCCAGATGAACGCGACGTTCGGGATGTGGAGATACCAGGGCAGGGGGCGGCGCAGATCGAGGTAGAGGACGGCGCGCGGCGAATCGGACTCATTCGCTGCGTCGTGGAGGTAGGTATCGTCGAAGACGATGCCCGAGCCTTCGCGCCAGTAGTACTTCGGTGTCTTTTCGATCACGCTTCGGATCCGTTTGTCGTAGGCGCGGCGGTCGTCGTTGACTCGCAGCCAGCAGGTCTCGTCGCGATTGTCGTTGGGTACGACGAGGGCCAGGTGGTAGCGCCAGAAGCCTTTGTAGTAGCCCCAGTGCGCGCGGATGTGCTGGTGTGGGCCGATGATCGAGAAGAATGCGGTCGCGACGCCGGGGATCTGTCGCAGCAGCCGGGTCGTCTCGGGGACCCGGCGGCAATTTTGCTCGAGAAAACGCCCCGACTTGAGCATGAAGGTCTGCCACTCGATCTCGTGGATGCCGGTCGTCGTGTAGCGGCCGCCGGCTTGCTTGATGTGGGGGATCTTCTCGCCCCGGGCCATCAGCTCCAGGCATTCCTTCTGGATCACCGCGAAATTCCGCTCGAGCAGCGCGAGCTCGGGGTAGCAGCGGTGGTAGTCGTGGATCAGGGCCGGATTCTTCTCGACCAGGCCTCGTTCTTCGAGCCAGCGCCAGACGTGGCGCAGGCGGCGCTTCAACAGGAGCTTTTTCTGTTTGCGCGTCATGCGCGCGACGTGCACCAGTCCGAGGGCCGATCCAAGGATCACGAAACCCAACACGGTGAGCACCGTCGATGCAAGCAGCGAGAGCGCGCTCATTTCCACTCTCCCCCCGTGGAGCG